>NZ_JAMYLG010000052.1:0-32300 GCF_040317865.1 Mesorhizobium sp. M1365 | reverse complement strand
CAACCTTGCGACCAACCGCACGCAGTGCATGCTGGCGGCATGCGCCTACAATCTGCGGACTATGATCGGTGTCCTGTATCCACCCGAAGAGAGACGGGCGTGAGGGAGGAGTGCGTCCAAAATCGAGCCGATCGGGCCAATGATGCCGGTCGATGCCGCGCCAGGGCGACAGGGCGAGGCCTTAGACGCCTTCAAAAGACGCCCAGTAGGCCAATCAGGTTAAGCACACCCTTCATGCAAAGCCCTCCTTGTGGGAGAAGGTGGATCGGCGCGCAGCGCCGAGACGGTTGAGGGGTGCTGGAAGAATTGAGGCGGCGGCGATTTCAAGGAAATTGCCAAGCTGGAACACCCCTCATCCGTCGCCTTCGGCGATAACCGCGCTCAAGCCTCCGACGACAGCCTATCTGGATGGATCGCATCGCCACGGCTAATAAAGAACCGGCGTCAGCTTGCTTCTGACGCCGGTCATTTAGGTTTTGGGATCGTCGCACCCGATCTTTCCAAGGAAAAACCGAGGTTGGTTCGATCCGACGCAGACCCGTGGGCGGGGGGCTTGGGGTTTACGAGCCGGTGCCGGACCGAACCGTCTCAGGCAACGCCGGTAAATTCGTCGGACATTGGGGCATGAGCACGGATAAAAAAAGGCAGGATTGTGGCAAAGCATCACCAATTTCAACAGGCGTTTCGCAAACGTGACTGGACGCTGGAGAAACCGCGCGGTGCTGCCGTTGCCCGGCCGGGCCTTGCAATTCGGCAACGAAAGCGCCAACTTTGGTCGGCGTACGATTCATTGCGAGGATCCAGGCATGACTGATCGCAGCAGCGGGACGGAGGATGGGGACGCATCCGCAATATTGATCCCGCTGCATGAGGCAAGACGCGAACGCCTCGACCAGCCGGTGCGGTTCGACCGGCGCGAACTGGACCAGATCCTCAGGCTCTACGGCCGTATGGTTGCCGCCAATGAGTGGCGCGACTATGCCATCGACCATCTCGCCGACCGCGCCGTTTTTTCCGTCTTCCGCCGCACCAGCGAAGTGCCGCTTTTCCAGATCGTCAAGGATCCGAAGCTGGCGCGCCGGCAAGGCGCGTTCGCCGTCATCGCCGCCGGCGGGCGCATCCTCAAGCGCGGCCAGGAACTCGGCCGGGTGCTTGGCGTGTTCGACCGAACACTGAAGCTGGTCGAGGCGTAACCCTTTATTTTTGCAGGCGGAACTTGCGCTCGGGCAGCGATTGCGGATCAGGCGGGATGGACGCCCCGCCGTTGATCGGCAGCTGCATGAAAACCGTGTCCAGCCAGCGTCCGTGCTTATAGCCTGAGCCTTCCAGGCGGCCGGAATGACGAAAGCCGAGCTTCTCGTGCAACCGTACCGAGGCGCTGTCGGGCCGGCCGTCGCCGATCACCGCGATGATCTGGCGAAAACCCGCCGCCTTGGCCGCTTCGATCAGCCCTTGCATCAAGAGCAGCCCGACGCCTTGCCCTTTGGCCTCGGGCGCGACATAGACGGAATCCTCGACGACGAAGCGGTAGGCCGGGCGCGGCCGGAACGCCCCGGCATAGGCATAGCCGAGCACGCCGCCGGCCTTTTCCGCAACGAGATAGGGAAAGCCGCCCGCCATCAGAGTGTCGAAGCGCGTGCCCATCTCGGCGCGGCTCGGCGGTTCGAGTTCATAGCTCGCCGTGCCATTCGTCACCGCGTCGGCATAGATTTCCGTGATCCGGTCGAGATCGGCCGACGTCGCGGCCCGCAAGGTGATGCAGCTCATAATTTAGGCACGTCGTTCATCTGCCCTATATCACAGCAAAAGCCGGTACAAAAGAAAAGGGCGGCCATTGGGCCGCCCTTTTCGAACTCGCTGGTCCAGGAAAACCGTATTTAGCGACGGTCGCCCATGAACTGCAGCAGAAACATAAACAGGTTGATGAAGTCGAGATAGAGCCTCAATGCGCCCATAATCGCCTTGCGGCCGGCGACATCAGTCTCGTCGCCCTCGAAGTACATCTCCTTGATGTTCTGCGTGTCGTAGGCGGTGAGGCCCGCGAAGATCAGCACGCCGATCGCCGAAACGGCGAAGGAAAGCGCCGATGACTGCAGGAAGATGTTGATTACCATCGCGATGATCAGGCCGACCAGGCCCATGACCAGGAACGACCCGAACGCCGAGAGATCGCGCTTGGTCGTGTAGCCGTAGAGCGACAGCCCGCCAAAGGCGGCGGCGGTGGCGAAGAAGGTCTGCGAGATGCTGGCGGTGGTGTAGACCAGGAAGATCGACGACAGCGACAGGCCGACGAGGCCGGCGTAGACCCAGAATGTCGTCTGCGCGGCCGAAACGCTCATCGACTGGACGCGGAACGACAGGAACATCACCGCTGCCAGCGGGGCGAAGATCACCAGCCATTTCAGTGGCGAGCCGAAGATCGCGTAGCCGAACGAGGTCAGCATCTCGCCGCTTGGCAACGTCGCGACCGCCGAGGCGGGATCGCTGGTAGTGGCCAGCATGATTGTGCCGACCGCGGCAAGACCGGTGATGAGGAGGCCAAGCCCCATCAGATTGTAGACCTTGATCATGTAGGCCCGCAGGCCCTGGTCGATGGCAGCATCGACGCCGGCGCCGGGCACGGCGCGCGTCTGATAATTGCGAACGGGATCAGCCATGGAAATCCTCATATTGCTTCTGCCCCGTCCGGTGTCAGGTCCTTTTGAACCCAGGCGCCGCTGGCGGGGCTCCAGCATGCCTGCGCCGAAATATGATGGTTCTTGGCGTAAAGGACAAGACCGTAACCAAGCGTAATGCTCCGTGAAGTGCCGGAGATACGGTTTTATTGGCCTTCCCGCCCGGAACATTACCGAGATTTAATCGAAACCGGCTCTGGCTCAAAGATTCCGCAGCACCGGCGCCGCCTTGTGGCCCAGCACCCGCCACGTGCCGGCAAGGCCGATGCCGACCGTGACCACCAGCGAAAAGCCGATGGTCGCCACCGCCACCTCGGGCATGAAGTGCGATGGCAGCGTCATGATGCGCGCGACGACGAACCATGCCGCCACAGCGCCCGCCGCCAGCGCGAAGATCGCGGTAGCAAGGCCGATCAGCATATATTCCAGCGAAAACGCGGCGATCAGCGTTTTTCTGGTCGCACCCAGGGTCTTCAGCACCACCGCGTCGTGAATGCGAGCCCGGTTGCCGGCGGCGAGCGCCCCGGCCAGCACCAGCACCGAGGCGATCAATGCCACCCCCGCTGCTGCCCTGATTGCTGTGCCGAGTTGCGCCACCAGCCGGTTGATGATTTCGAGCGCGTCCTTGACCCTGACCGTCGTCACTGCGGGAAAGGCACGCGTGACGGCGTTGAGAAGATGCGCATCGTCGGCTGCCGACGCATTCGTCTCGGTCAGCGTCGCCAACCAGCCATGCGGCGCACCGGCGAACGTGTTGGGCGAGAACACCATGACGAAATTGATGCCCATGGTTTCCCATTCGACCTGGCGGAAATTGGCGATCTTGGCCGTGATGTTGCGGCCGAGCACGTTGACGGTGATGGTGTCGCCGAGCTTCAGCCCGATCTCTTTGCCTTCCTCGGCGGAAAACGAGACCAGCGGCTCGCCGGCATAGTTCTCCGGCCACCAGCTGCCCTCGGTCAGCGTCGCATTCTCCGGCAGCTTTGCGTCATAGGTCAGGCCGCGATCGCCGCGCAGTACCCAGGCGCCTTCGGCCGGAACCTTGACCTTGTCGACATCGACGCCGTTGAGCGCCATCACCCGGCCGCGCAGCATCGGCACCTTGATCAGCCTGCCTTGCGGTGCCTCTTTGCCGACCAGCGCGGAGAAGGCATCGACGTCACTGCTCTGGATATCGACGAAGAAGAAGTTCGGTGCCCTTTCCGGCAGGCTGCCCGAGATCTGCCGCCTGAGATTGCCGTCGATCAGCGCCAGCGTCACCAGCAGCGTCAGCCCGAGTCCCAACGACAGCACCACGGACGGCGTCAAGGCGCCAGGCCGATGGATGTTGCCGATGGCGAGCCTGAGCGCGGTCGAGCGCACGCGCGGGCTTTTCTTCGCCGCCCACTGCACCAGCGAGCCGACCACACGCAGCACCAGGAACGAAAAGATCGTGGCGCCAACGAAGATCGAGGCAATACGGCGGTCGCCGGAAAACAGGATCGCCAGTACCGCGAGCAGCAGCGCGATGCCCAATGCCGCGGCGATATAGAGCGGGCGGGGAAAACCGCGGCCCTCGAATCCCATTTCGCGAAACAGCGCCGTTGCCGGCACGTCGCGGGCGCGGCCGAGCGGCAGCAAGGCGAAAGCCAGCGTCACCAGCAGCCCGAACAGCGCTGCCATGCCGAGGGCGCCGGGATAGAACCCACCTTCCGCCGGCACTGGAATGACCGATTGGAGTGCCGCGCTGGCCGCGAACGGCATCAGCGCGCCAAGCACAAGGCCTAGCGTGATGCCGAGGGCGGCGATCATCAGGATCTGCACCAGATAGACGGCAAAGACGAAGCCGCCCGAAGCCCCCAGGCTCTTGAAGGTGGCGATGACGCCGCGCTTGCCGTCGAGATAGGCACGCACCGCATTGGCCACGCCGACGCCGCCGACCACCAGCGCCGTCAACCCAACCAGCGTCAGGAATTGCGAAAACCGTTCGATATTCGAGGACAGCGCCGGTGCTGCGTTGCTGCGGGTGCGGATCGACCAGCCGGCCTGCGGGAACTCTTTTGCCGCCTGGTCCTGGATCGCCTTGATCAGTGCCTCGCCGGTGCCGCCGGGCAGGCGGACCTTATAGGCGTTCTCGACCAGGCTGCCCGGCTGGATCAGGCCGGAAGCGGCAAGCCCGTCGGTCGACACCATCAGCCGCGGCGCAAAACCGAAGCCATCCGACACTGCATCCGGCTCGTTGACCAGCCTGGCACGCAGCTCGAACGTCGCGCTGCCGAGCTTCAGCCGGTCACCGATGCCAAGGTTCAGCCGCTCGAACAAGAGGTCCGGCGCGGCGGCGCCGAAGACCCCGGATTTTTCGCCGAACAGATCTTCTCGCGACAGCACCGGCTCGGTCTCCAGCGCGCCGTAGAGCGGATAGGCGCCGTCGACCGCCTTGGCCTCGACCAGCGCCTGGTCGGAGCCGTCCTCGAGCCTCGCCATCGAGCGCATATTGGCACTGTGCGAAACCGTGCCAAGCTGGTCGAGGAAGCTGCGTTCCGATCTGGTCGGATCGCGCTGGTTGAGCTGGAAGCGGAGATCGCCGCCGAGCAGCGTCTGGCCCTGGTCGGCAACACCGGCGGAAATCGCTTGCGCCACCGAATTGACGCCGCCGATCGCAGCGACGCCGAGCGCGATGCAGGCAAGGAAGATCAGGAAGCCGGACAGCCCGCCACGCATTTCTCGCAGCGAAAACCGAAAGGCGAGCCTCAGCGTGCGCGCCAGCGGCATCATGCGGTCACCCTGCCAGCCCTGGTGGCCGGCTTAGGCGCGTCTTCGATCCGCCCCGACCGCATCGACACCTGGCGCGAGCAGCGCGCCGCGAGTACCGGGTCATGCGTGACCAGCACCAGCGTCATGCCGCGTTCGGCCGCCTTGGCAAACAGCAGGTCGGCGACGTGCCGCCCCGTTGCCTGGTCGAGATTGCCGGTCGGCTCGTCGGCGATCAGGATGCGCGGCGACGGCGCCAGCGCCCGGGCGATCGCCACGCGCTGCTGCTCGCCGCCAGACAATTCGCCGGGGTAATGGGTGACGCGATCGCTCAAGCCCACCGCCGCCAGCTCGCGTGCCGCCACGCCGAATGGATCGACATGGCCGGCAAGCTCCAGCGGGACGGCAACGTTTTCCAGCGCCGTCATATTGGGGATGAGATGGAACGACTGGAACACGATGCCGATGTTTCGTCCTCGAAACGATGCGATCTCGTCTTCGCTTTTGCCGTTGAGCTGCTCGCCGGCAATTCGGACCGTACCCGAATCGACCCTTTCAAGTCCGGCCAAAACCATCAGCAATGTCGACTTTCCCGAACCTGAAGGTCCAACGATGCCGGTCGCTTCGCCGCCCGCAACATCGAGGCTGACGCCCTTCAGCACATGGACCGAGGATGCACCTTCGCCGAGCGTCAGCGATACGTCTTTCAGCGAAATGACGGCTTCTTCCAAAATCAAATCGTCCTATATGGGGGATGAAGGCTAGTGCATCCGATGCTCGACAAAGACGAAAACCTGCCTTCGCCAACAGATGTTCCTGGTCATATGGGGCCTGCCGCATGGCTTTCAAACATACCTTTGCCGCAGCGTTCGCCCTTTTCCTCGCCATTTGCGGCGCCATTTCGTCGGCGCGTGCTGAACCATTCACCATTGTCGGTTTCGGCGACAGCCTGATGGCGGGTTATGGCCTCGGGCCAGGTCAGGGCTTCACCGAGAAGCTGCAGGCGGCGCTGCGCGCCAAGGGCTACGATGTCACGGTCGCCAACGCCGGCGTCTCCGGCGATACGACGAGCGGCGGTCTGTCGCGGCTCGACTGGTCGGTGCCGGACGGCACGCAACTGGTCATCCTGGAGCTCGGCGCCAACGACATGCTGCGCGGCGTTTCGCCCGCCATAGCGGAAAAGAACCTGGACGCCATGCTGGCAAAGCTGAAGCAGCGCAAGATCGCCGTTTTGCTTGCCGGAATGCGCGCGGCGCCCAATCTCGGCGCCGACTACCAGAACGCCTTCGACGCGACCTTTCCGCGACTGGCTGAAAAATATGGCGTGCCGCTCTATCCTTTCTTTCTCGAGGGCATCGCCGGTCAATCCGTCCTGCAACTCGAGGACGGCCTTCATCCAAACGCCCGAGGCGTCGACCGCATCGTCGAGGGTATCCTGCCCAGTGTGGAGAAGACCATTGAAGCGGTCCGGGGCAATTCCTGAAGGCGAGGGTTCGCCGTCGCAACACCTTCCGAGGGGAAGCTTTTAGGCAGGCCTGCGACCAACAAACCCCTTGCCCCGTTTGGATATCGATGATTCGCTAGGGGCAAGAGTTCGATTCGAGGACAGGAGGCTTCCCATGCCGCGTCTTTTTACCGCCCTCGAGATACCGCGTGATGCCGCTCTTTCGCTGTCCCTGCTCAGGGGCGGCCTGCCGGGAGCCCGCTGGATCGACGTCGAAAACTATCATCTGACGCTGCGCTTCATCGGCGATGTCGAGGGCCATGTCGCCGACGACATCGCCAATGCGCTTGACCGTGTTCACCGCCCGTCCTTCCCGCTGACGCTGTCCGGCGTCGGCGCCTTCGGCCAGAAGAAGCCGCATGCGGTGTGGGCCGGGGTCGCCGCTTCGCCCGATCTTTCCGCATTGCAGGCCGAGATCGAGCGCATCTGCCAGCGGCTCGGCATCCCGGCCGACCCGCGCAAGTTCATGCCGCATGTGACGCTGGCCCGCCTGCGCAATTCGAGCCCACTCGATGTCGCCCAGTATCTGTCGGCGCGCGGCAATTTTTCGACGCTGCCGTTCCGGGTCGGCCGCTTCGTGCTGATGTCGTCGCGCGATTCGGTCGGCGGCGGCCCTTACGTCGTCGAGGAGGCCTGGCGGCTTTCAGGTGCTGACAACCGCGTCGCCAGCCGTTTGGTCGGCGCCGCCGACGCTTCGCGGATCATGCGGTAGACGGACATGGCCAGGGAGAAACTAGCAAAAGAGGCGATCCGCGCCGAACTTGCCGGCCTCGACGGCTGGTCGCTGGCCAAGGATGGCGGCTCGATCACCCGCACCTTCACCTTCAAGAATTTCTCCGAAGCCTTTGCCTTCATGGCCCGCGTCGCCCTGGCCGCGGAGAAGATGGACCACCATCCCGACTGGTCGAACGTCTATAAGACGGTAAACGTGACGCTCAGCACGCACGACGCCGGCGGCCTGACCGCGCTGGATTTCGATCTGGCCAGGAAAATGAACCGCTATTTCGGCGGCTGAGCCTGTCTGCACCTTGCAGCGAGGTTCGGCTTTCACCACATTTTGCCTCGCGGTCACGCGTGAAGCCACGCGACGGCCGCAAGGAGAGGTTGATGGCGCAAAAATCCGGTTTTGATTTCTTCGGCCTCGGCAGCAAGCCGGGCAACGAGAGCGAAGTGCGCGAAAAGTTCTGGCGTACGGCGAAGAAGGCCGCCCGGCAGATCCCGTTCATGGAAGAGGTGGTCGCCGCCTATTACTGTGCCATGGACAAGAAGACGCCGCTTCGCGCCAAGGGCACCTTGCTTGCTGCGCTCGGCTATTTCGTGCTGCCGACGGACGTCATCCCCGATTTCATCCTTGGGCTAGGCTTCACCGACGACATCGCCGTGCTGACCGCCGCGATTACCGCCGTCAGCGCCCACATCACGCCGGCGCACCGGCTCGCCGCCAGGCAGGCCATCGCCGACAAGAGCTGAGCCGGTGCGGCGCAAAAAATCGCGTGAGAACCGATTTTCCGGCCGTCAAACCCACCGCCGCACCCGCGCCTTGTAGGCGCGATAGGCATCTCCGAACTTCCGCTCGAGATAGCGCTCTTCCGGCGCGATAACGCCGGTATTGATCACCCACAGCAGCGGGACGACGAGCGCAATAGCCCAAAGACTTCCGGCCGCGACGCCGAGGCCCAAATAGATGAGGGTCGTTCCCAGATAGAACGGATTCCTAGTGCGCCGATAGATACCGTCGACGACCAGCGCCGTCGTCGGCAAGGTCGGTGGTATGTTGGTTCCAGCGGCCTGAAAGCGGCCCGCTGCCATAAAGATGAACACGAAGCCGCACACCGCGAGCACGGCGCCGGTCAGATAGCGGGCGAACGCCTGCCCGGCCATAACCGGGAGCGGCACGAGCACCTCGAGCACGGTTGCCGCCACCAGGAAGCCGAGGAAGATCAAAGGTGGCAACGCAATGACCCCGGCCAAGTCGGGGGCGCCCGATCCGCCCGCCGCCTCCCCGCCATCCGACCGGGGCACCGCGCCACCGGCCGCCACGCGGACGGCGACACGAACGCCGAACACGATCGCCAGGACGAATGTGCCGCCCGCCAGGATCAGAACTGTCTCGGAAATGGCCATGGCCAAATCTCCCGTGAGCCGCCGGGGAGGGCACCCCGGCCGAGCGCCGTGGCGGCGAACGCAGACATGGTACCGCCTGCAGGGAAATTCGTCACGCACCTCAAAAAGCGAGAATCGCCGCAAGACCTAGCTGCTTGAAAAGTCAAACTCTTGCCGTTTTCGTGGCCTCCAAGTCGCGGCAGGGACATTGCGCCAGCCGCTTTTTCCAGCGGCAGCGCGAAGACGGCGGCGGTTTCCTGGCGTGAACATCCTTTTCTAAGGAGAAATTCACCGTTTGGTAACCCAGATTAAATCAAAATGAAGCGACGGGCAGGACGCCGAGCCGGCCTGCCGCCGCACCAGTGGAATACGGGAAAAGCGATGCGCGGATTGATTGCTATAGTTTCCAGCCTGGCCCTGGTGGCCTTGACGGCGCCCGCGCTGGCGCAGTCGGCAACCAAGATCGGCCAGCATAATGCCTGGGGCACCTACAGTTATCAGGCGTCGGGCGGCGGCAAGGTCTGCTATGTCCTGACGGTGCCAACCGACAAGCAGCCGCCGACGCTCGATCACGGCGACATGTTCTTCTTCGTCAGCCAGCGGCCGGGGCAGCAAGTGTCCTACGAGCCGCAATTCATCGCCGGCTATACCTTCAAGGAAGGTTCCAAGGCCACCGTCACCATCGACAAGAAGTCTTTTTCGATGTTCACGCGCGGCAAGTCGGCCTGGGTCGAGAACGCCGCCGAGGAGCCGGTGCTGATCGCCGCGATGAAGACCGGCACCGACATGAAGGTGTCGGCCAAGTCCGGCCGCGGCAACACCACCACCTACGTCTTCTCGCTGAAGGGCATCTCGGCGGCGCTGGCCTCGATCGCGAAGTGCAAGTAGGCGGTTAGGCGCGGTCTTCCCTTCTCCCCTTGTGGGAGAAGGTGGATCGGCGCGCAGCGCCGAGACGGAAGAGGGGTGTTGGACGGAACGCCGTCGGCGCCAAGCTGGAACACCCCTCATCCGACCGAGCTTCGCTCGGCCACCTTCTCCCACAAGGGGAGAAGGAAGAACCCCGGCATGACTCCGCCGCTAACCTGTGCTATGCGCCGCGCTTCATTTCGGGCACGATGCTGTATTCGGCCGCAAATCGCTTATATTGGCGCAACAATGACCCTTTCATTCGATCTTACCGCCGAAGGCGCGCGTGACGCGTTGCGCACCCGCACGACGCCTGAAAAACCGTCGCTGATCGGCTTGACGCGCGCCGAACTCGGGGCCGCCCTCGTCGCCGCCGGCATCGTGCCGGAGCGCCAGGCGAAAATGCGCGCCCAACAGCTCTGGCATTGGATCTATGTGCGCGGCGTTTCCGACTTCGCCGGCATGTTCAACATCTCCAAGGATCTGCGCGCCGCGCTCGACAGGCATTTCACCGTCGCCAGGCCCGAGATCGTCGAGGAGCAGATTTCCTCCGACGGAACCCGCAAATGGCTGTTCCGCTTTCCGCCGCGCGGCGCCGGCCGGCCGGTCGAGATCGAGACCGTCTACATTCCCGAAGAAGGCCGCGGCACGCTCTGCATCTCTTCGCAAGTCGGCTGCACCCTGACCTGCTCCTTCTGCCACACCGGCACGCAGAAACTGGTGCGCAACCTGACCGCCGAGGAAATCCTCGCCCAGCTCTTGACCGCCCGGGACCGGCTTGGCGATTTCCCCGACCGCGACACGCCCGACGGCGCCATCGTGCCGGCCGAGGGGCGGAAAGTGTCCAACGTCGTCATGATGGGCATGGGCGAGCCGCTCTACAATTTCGAGGCGGTGAAGAAGGCCCTGCTTATCGCATCCGACGGCGACGGGCTTTCCCTGTCGAAGAGGCGGATCACGCTCTCGACGTCCGGCGTGGTGCCCGAGATCTTCCGCACCGGTGAGGAGATCGGCGTCATGCTGGCGATCTCGCTGCACGCCACCAACGACGATCTGCGCGACCTTTTGGTGCCTATCAACAAGAAGTATCCGCTGAACGAACTGATCGCTGCCTGCCGTGCCTATCCCGGCCTGTCCAACGCCAAGCGGATCACCTTCGAATATGTCATGCTGAAGGACGTCAACGATTCGATCGAGGACGCCAAGGCGCTGGTCAAGCTGCTCAAGGGCATCCCCGCCAAGATCAATCTGATCCCGTTCAATCCGTGGCCGGGCACCAACTACCAGTGCTCGGACTGGGAGACGATCGAGAAATTCGCCGACTACATCAACAATGCCGGCTATGCCTCGCCGATCCGCACGCCGCGCGGCCGCGACATCCTGGCCGCCTGCGGCCAGCTCAAGTCGGACTCCGAGCGCATGCGCAAGGTCGACCGGCTGGCGCTGGAAGCGATGATGATCGCGGGGCATGGCGAGGCGTGAAATACCTCAGGCGATTGGCAGTGACTTTGCTCTGCTACGCCCTGGCTGCCTTCACCATGTCTCTGGTCTTTTTCCTGCTCGATGCACTGATGTGGTGGCGTGTTCCCGCTTTCCTGTCCACTCGAGATAGTTGGTCGCTGTTGCTGCTTGGAGCGATGATCGCAGGCATCTTTGGCGCACCGCTGGCAATCCCGATGGTCATTGCTTCCCAAGTTCTCGAGGCGAGACGCTGGATTCTTTTTGTCGTCGGGGGAGCTTTCGTTGGGACGTGCGTATTTGCGGTCTGGAAACTG
Organism: Mesorhizobium sp. M1365; assembly: GCF_040317865.1. Taxonomy (NCBI): domain Bacteria; kingdom Pseudomonadati; phylum Pseudomonadota; class Alphaproteobacteria; order Hyphomicrobiales; family Phyllobacteriaceae; genus Mesorhizobium; species Mesorhizobium sp. M1365. The sequence continues at coordinate 20,607 of NZ_JAMYLG010000052.1, read as the reverse complement.
CATCCGTCGGCACAGAGGCCACCGGACGTTGACGTGTTGGTGGCCCTAATCATTGCGGGAAGCTTGGCAGGAGCCGTCTATCGCCTGGTCGAGAGCCGGTTCCTGCAAATGCCCGGACAATTCGCGTGAACCGCCTCGTCGCCTATCTGATCCGCTTCGCCGTCATCCTTGTCGGCTACGGCGTTGCTTCGCTGGCGGCAAGCGCCTTCCTTAACGTCATGTTCCTGGCGTCTCTTGGGCTGATAACGGACGAGACGCAACCGGCGGCGCAGGCGTCGCTGTGGTTTTCAATCCCCTTCGTCGCGCTGTTCGTCGCCTATTTCGCCTTCATGCCGGCCGCCATCGCCATCCTCGTCTCCGAGATCCTTGGCCGGCGTGACTGGCTGTTCTATGCGCTGGCGGGCGCAGCGGTGGCGGCGGTCTTCCTTGGCTTCGTCCACCAGACGGCCGATGCCAATTTCGAGGTTACCAATACCAGCGTCATGCTGGCGGTGATCGGCTGCGGCATGGTCGGCGGTATTTTCTACTGGCTGAGCGCCGGCCGCTCGGCCGGAAGCTGGCGTCAGATCGGACGCCCTATTTCGCCTGGGCCGTCAGGATCTTGAGCGCGAAGGCCGAAAAAACTCCGGCAAACAGATAGTCGACGACGCGGGTCACACGCGGGCTGGATTTCATCGCGGCCGAGAATTTTTCCGCCGCCAGCACCATCGGCGCCGTCACCGGGATCGCCAGCACGACGAACATCGCGCCGAGGAAGAACAGCTTTCCCGGCGCGTCGGGATCATGCGCGGAGACGAATTGCGGCAGGAAGGTCATGAAGAACAGGATGATCTTCGGGTTGAGCAGATTGACCCCGAGCCCCGCCGCCCAGCTGCGGAACAGCGAGATCTGCGGCCCGCTCTTCTTCTCCGGTGAAAACGCCGACCCTTTTGTGATCGCCTGCCATGCCAGGAAGACCAGATAGCCGGCGCCGAAAATCTTCAGCACGAAGAACGCCATCGGCGAGGCGACGATCAGCGCCGAGACGCCGACCACCACCAGCGTGGTGTGGATCAGCGTGCCGCACAAGGCGCCGGCCATCGAGGCAAAGCCGGTGGCACGGCCCTGGCTCAGCGTGCGCGACACGAACAGCGTCATGTCAGGCCCGGGCGTGATCGCCAGGATGAAGGTGGCGATGGAGAACTGGATAAGCGTCGTACTGTCGGGGATGAAGGACATGGCTCGTCTCGTAGCGGCAAAAGACGGCGCAGCCATAGCGCAAGAGCCGTGTCCTCGCCAGCCTCTTGGAGATGAAGCATCTGGTCCAGGCATCGTTCGTCCCTTGCGCTGGCCTAAAACGCCGTGATACCTCGCCCGCGAAGAACCCCTGTCGCGGAACTGCCCACCATGTCGAAAGCAAAAGCCGTCAAGAAAGTCGTGCTCGCCTATTCCGGCGGCCTTGATACCTCGATCATCCTGAAATGGCTGCAGACCGAGCTCGGCGCCGAGGTCGTGACCTTCACCGCCGATCTCGGCCAGGGTGGCGAACTGGAGCCGGCCAGGCGCAAGGCCGAGATGATGGGCATCAAGGACATCCGCATCGTCGATGTCCGCGAGGAGTTCGTATCCGATTTCGTCTTTCCGATGTTCCGCGCCAACGCTGTCTATGAAGGCACATATCTGCTCGGCACCTCGATCGCCCGGCCACTGATCTCGAAACATCTTGTCGAGATCGCCAGGGAGACCGGCGCCGATGCGATCGCGCATGGCGCCACCGGCAAAGGCAACGACCAGGTGCGTTTCGAGCTGTCGGCCTATGCGCTCAACCCCGACATCAAGGTGATCGCGCCGTGGCGCGATTGGTCGTTCAAGTCGCGGACCGATCTCATCAACTTCGCCGAGCAGCACCAGATCCCGGTGCCGAAGGACAAGAAGGGCGATGCGCCTTTCTCGGTCGACGCTAACCTGCTGCATTCGTCTTCCGAGGGCAAGGTGCTGGAGGACCCGTGGACGGAACCGCCGGAATTCGTCCACCAGCGCACCATCTCGCCGATGGACGCGCCGGACAAGGTCACCGAGATCGAGATCGAATTCCTCAAGGGCGATCCGATCGCGCTCAACGGCAAGAAGCTGTCGCCGGCGACGATGTTGGCGGCGCTGAACGATCTCGGCCGTGACAATGGCATCGGCCGGCTCGACCTGGTCGAGAACCGTTTCGTCGGCATGAAATCGCGCGGTGTCTACGAGACCCCCGGCGGCACCATCCTGATCGCCGCCCACCGGGCGATCGAATCGATCACGCTCGACCGCGGTGCCGCCCATCTCAAGGACGAGTTCATGCCGCGCTATGCCGAGCTCATCTACAATGGCTTCTGGTTCGCGCCCGAGCGGCTGATGTTGCAGGCGATGATCGACAAGAGCCAGGAAGACGTCGAAGGCACCGTGCGGCTGAAGCTCTACAAGGGCAACGTCATGGTCAGCGGCCGCAAGTCGAGGAAGACGCTCTATTCCGACGCGCTGGTCACCTTCGAGGACGACCGCGGCGCCTACGACCAGAAGGATGCAGAAGGTTTCATCCGCCTCAACGCGCTGAGGCTGCGGACACTGGCGGCGCGCAATCGCAAGGGTTGATATTCCCAACAGGCCCAATGCTTAGATGAGTTAGGAACCCGGTGAGGACACCGGGTTTTATTTGGCGTCTCTAATATAATAGAAGCCGCGATTTCAGATCGTTTCCTGTTTGACCTTTCCGTGATTTGATCTTACTTCTCGTGCGGGTCGGAGGGCTTTGACAGTGAAAAACAGACTTTTTCTTCTGCTTGCGGCGGTGGCCGTCTTTACCGCGGGTCAGTCCACGCAAGTCCCGGCGGGGCAAACATCCAAGGTCCATACTTGCAAAAGTTTTGACGGCCCCTTCCAGATTCCCGCTTCCCAGAAATGCCCGTTGAGCGGCTACGCGCAGGGTCCCAGAGTCCCGACGGTCATCGGGGACAAGCCAAAAGCGGCTACCCCGGCGCCGCGGAATTCCAAATTCCGTACCTGCAAAAGTTTTGACGGCCCCTTCCAGATTCCCATTTCCCAGAAATGCCCGTTGAGCGGCTACGTGCATTATTGAGCGTGATGTGCCCAGGCGCTTGGCCACGCTTGGAGCTGGTTTCCTGCCCGCGTTGGCTGTCCTGGCGAACTTGGCCGTCGCCAAAGCCAACGATGACCCCCCTCCCTCGACCTTCCCGCGCTGGTCGAGTGCGGGGCTGACGTTCCGACATATAGTGGTTTTGCCCTTTGGCTGACCGACCGCCCCGATGCGCCCGCAAAGCTCGGCTGGAACGACGTTTCTTCCGGCAATCCTTTCCTCAAGCAATATGAATTGCCGGCCCCGCTTCGCGTATTCGGGCGCGAAACGGCGTCCGTCGTCCTTACCGCGACCGGGCCGATGGCGGTGTTTGACGAAGTTTCCACGCCCGGGGCTTGGCCGGACTTTCGGTCGAATAGCGCAATTCCAGGAAAAGCGTGAAACGGTTTTCCGTCCGGGATTGCGTTAAAACAAAGCTCTAGACTAGGACGTAGACTCGTTACCGCGTAGCCAGATACGGACGGAGACGAGTTTGAGGGCAGCGAGGTAGTTTTGTCATATCGAGTTGCGATGCGACGGAACTGCTTGGCCTGGTTGAAGAAGCGTTCGACGAGGTTGCGGGCCTTGTAGAGGAAGGGGCTGAAGCACATCGGGTCCTTGCGGTTGGCCTTGGGCGGGATGTTGGCCCATGCCTTTTGCTCGGTGACGGCATTGCGCAACGCGTTGGCATCATAGCCCTTGTCGGCGAGCAGCATGGCACCCTCGGGCAAATCCTTGATAAGTCCGCTGCGTAGGCGATGTCACTCATTTGACCTGCCGTGAGCGTCAGCTTGATCGGCCTGCCTTCGGCGTCGACAAGAGCATGGATTTTGGTCGTCAGCCCGCCTCGGGAACGACCGAGACAATGATCTCGATTCCCCTTTTTGCCGTCGCACCCTGCTGATGGACGCGAACAATAGAGGTGTCGATCATCTGCACCGTGCCGTCATGGGCCTCGGTAATGGCGTCCATCAGCCGATCCCAGACACCTGCTATCCGCCATCGAACGAAGCGGTTGTAGCCAGTGGTGCGAGGCCCGTAGCGCTCGGGCAGATCGCGCCATGGCGCACCCGATCGCAGCACCCAGAAGATGCCGTTCAGCACCCGGCGGTCGTCTACGCGCGGCACGCCTCGCGGCTTGTTGGGCAACAGCGGCTCGATCGCCCGCCATTCGAAGTCGGTCAGATCGTATCGGCTCATGCCCTTATGAATCAGACCCCGCTCAAGTTTGGAACCAGCCAGTCGGCAAACGACCCAATGCGGACAGGACGGCTGCTCACACCTCACTTCCATGTTGGTGAGCTTCGTCCTCAACGAAAAGGTCGAGGCCCCAGCCAACACCGCAATCCGCGAGCACCCTCATCGCGGACGGCTCAAGCCAAATGCCGCACTGTACGTCGTAGGGCTGATAGAACCCGCCGTAGATAGTTATCTGCTTTGGCCGCACTTCCTGCCACAGCCGTGCGAAGGCCTCCTCCCGACCTCGCATCTGCTCGATCAGGTAGTTGACCGCATTCTCGTGCTCGGCCCCACTCCGGAGCCTTTGCCGCGGACCATCGAGGCTCCATCCATTCTTCTTGCGCGGGGAACCGTTACGCATCGGGTCGCCCTTGCGGACTATGCGTGTCGGTTCGAGGCTTAGGATCGCAGTCACCCCCTCGGGGTCCGCATCGAAATCAACGATCGAGAGCGAGATCATCGCCTGTCCTAGCTAGGTTCCAAAGGGCAAGGCAAGCCCTGCGCTGTTGCGAGACTCTTCATGCTCGCCTCGCGCTTCCAACCGAGCCCAGTCATTTTTGCGTTTATATCCTGTCAGTCGGCATCGATCGCCGTGGCCATGCGGGCGATGGCCTGTTGATAGACGCTCGCGGAATTCCAGCCAGCGATTGCGCCCATATTCGCCTGCGCACTCGCGCCGGCCCGCCAACCATGACTCTTGAGGAAGTTGGCGGTGGAAGCCAACGCAGTGCTCTTGTCGCGCAGATTTTTGTTTCCGACACCATACGTCAAAACATTTCCGGGCAGGAACTGCGTGTGGCCAATCTCGCCGTGCGCGGCACCGACCGACGAGGCGCTCAACGCTCCGCGATCAACCAGCTTCAGGGCCGCAATGGCATGCGGGTAGAAGAACTCCGGACGGCGACAGTCATAGGCCAGCGTTAAAATGGCGGAGACCGTATTCTGGTTGCCCATGGCGGAACCGAAGCCGGTCTCCATGCCCCAGATGGCGAGCAACACGCCCGGCGACACGCCGTAATTCCGTTCGATCTTGTCGAACAGCGCAGCATTGGCCTTCTTCAGCGCACGGCCCCTGGCAATGATCGCGGACGCGCCACGGCGCTTCATGAAAGCTTCCACCGAGCCGCTGAAAGCCTTATGGATGGCGCGGTCGACGGAGATCGTCTTTGTCGCGTAGGTTGCGCGAGCCAGAGCGGCCAGACCCTTCGAGCCGACACCGTCGGCCTTCGCCTCCGCGGCGAACTCCGGTTTCCATGCCTCGAAGCCGGCGCCGCTCTTGCCACAGCTGGCCGCCGCCTGCGCGCCCGTCGCCAGCGCAAGCACCGCCACCACCGTGGCCACTACAAACATCTTCCCCTTGGCAAGAAATGCCATGCTGCTCTCCTGGTTGCCTGAATCACGTTCCCTATTGCGAACTTGCCTGCGAAACACCTGCTTGTCACTGCCCCGGCGCCACGCCGATGCACTCAATACAGCAGGAACCTCAAATCCACCACACTGGCGGACGCCCGGGAATTTGCCTACGATCAAGTAATTATTGTGGCGGGGACAGAATAAGCATGGAAGACGTTGATGTCGTGATCATCGGCGGGGCGCTGAGCGGTTTGTGTGCTATGCGGCGGCGGCGGCCCGGCCGCTCGCAAGTGCGCGCCACGCTGATGCAGCCCGTGGCGGAAAAGATCTTCTTCGCCGGCGAGCATTTGGCCGGTCCGCTGATGCAGACCTGCGGCGGCGCCAGATTGTCGGGCGAGGCAGTGGCCAAGGAGGAGGTCGTCGCCCAGCTTGCGGCAAAATAGCATCAGCCGGCAGGAACGTCGGCAGCTGACAGGCGTTTGGCGTTCTCCTGCTCGTATCGTCCTCCGCATTTCGAATGATTTGAGACGCCAATGAAGCTTTTCGACTGCCCGCATTGCGACCACCGTCTCTATTTCGAGAACGCGCAATGCCTGAACTGCGCCAGCCTCGTGCTCTACGATCCCGAGCATGCGCGCTTCGCGCTGTCCGGCGCCGAGGTCTTCTATTGCACCAATGCCGACGAATGCGCCTGCAACTGGATGGCGGAGCCCGGCCACGCCTTCTGCCGCGCCTGTGCGCTGAACCAGCTGATCCCGGATCTGTCGGTCGACGGCAACCGCCGCCGCTGGATCCGTGTCGAGGCGGCAAAGAAGCGTGCCGTCTATTCGCTGCTCGCCTTCGGCCTGCCGGTCGCACCCAAGCAGGACGTTGGCGACGAGATCGGTCTCGCTTTCGATTTTCTTGCCGATCCGATCGGCGGCGGTCCGGGCGGCGAACGTATCCTGACCGGTCATGACAACGGCCGGATCACGCTCAACGTCGCCGAGGCGGATTCGGCAGAGCGCGAACGGCGGCGCGTCGAGATGGGCGAGAACTACCGCACGCTGCTCGGCCATTTCCGCCATGAGCTCGGCCATTATTACTGGGACCGCCTGATCCGCGACGATTCGCAAAAGCTTGCCGGTTTTCGCGCTTTGTTCGGCGACGAGCGCGCCGGCTACGAACAGGCGCTGAAGACCTATTATGCCGATGGCGCGCCGCCCGACTGGCAGCAGCGCCATATCTCGGCCTATGCGACGTCGCACCCATGGGAGGACTGGGCCGAGACATGGGCGCATCACATGCACATCACCGACACACTGGAGATGGTGCATGCCCTGAATTTCCCGCTCGGCCGGCTGGAAACCGTTGAAGCCAACGAGCTGCCGCGCGCCGATACCGGCGGCAAGTTGCAGCCGGCACCATCGGAACCCGCCGCCAGCCCAGAGCCCTTCGAAAGGATTCTCGACCGCTGGCTGGTGCTGTCGGAGGCGTCCAACTCGATCAACCGCTGCATGGGCCTGCCCGATCTCTATCCCTTCGTCATCTCGGACGTGGCGGCGCAAAAACTTGCTTTTGTTCACGAGCTTTTGACCGACCTGCCGAAAACGACTGGAACAAATCGTGAGCCGGCCGAAGCCTTTTAGCCGGAACGCATGCGGCTTTGCTTCGTTTTCCGTGCCAAGGGACTGTGAAACGGAGAGAAGACCATGAAACGCATATTGTTTCCGGCGGTGGCCGGAGCGCTCATAGCGATGTCGGGCTCTGCTTTGGCCGACACCGCCGTCTCGGCCATCACTGATCTCAATGTACGCGCCGGCCCCGGCCCGCAATATCCGGTGATCGGCGTGCTTGCGGCCGGCCAGTCGGCGACGCTCGACGGCTGCATCGCCAACAGCAAATGGTGCACCATCGCCGAGGCCAACGGCCAGGGCTGGGTCTATTCCGACTATGTGACGGCCGATTTCGGCGGCAGCCGTGTGGTCCTGACACAGCGTCCGGCCAGCGCCGACATTGCCGTCGTGACGCCGCCCGCCGATAGCGTCGAGTATTCCGACAGCTATACCGGAGCAATCGTCGCCGGCGAGGCGATCGAGCCTATCCGGAGACCGCCGGCCGAGATCCGTACCTATGTACGTACGCATCGGCTCGATCCGGTCTATCTCGAGGGTGAGGTGGTGACGGGCGCGACGTTGCCTGACACCGTCGAGCTGCGCGAGATTCCGGACTATGATTACCGTTACGTCTATGTGAACGGCCAGCCGGCACTGGTCGATCCGGGCAGCCGGCGTATCGTGTACGTCGTGCGCTGACGATACAAACAGGGCGGTCGCCCTGTAATGGCGGCCGCTCGCACTCCCGACATTGCCACAAGCCGGCATTGCCGCTGCAATACCGGTTTCCACATTGGGGCCGATGTTCTAGACCTTGCGAGCCGAAGCACCAGCCAGCGAGCCCGCGTGACGATCGACCCAACCGCCTTCCAACAGTACCGGCACACCGCCAACAACAAGACCACTTTGCCGCGGCTTCTGCTTGGAGCGGTGGTCGTCATCCTGTTCTGGCTCGGAACCACTGCCGCCGTGCTGTTCGGCGGCACCTATGCCTTTGCCGTTTGGCAGGCATCGTCTGGCACCGCCCCGCCAGGTGGGGGAGCGGTGCAGGATTTCATGGCCTCTCCTGCAGGCATCCTTGCGGCGCTGGCTTCATTTGCCGGAATCTGGCTCGGCCTTTGGGCTGCCATGCGCTGGATCCATCAAGAGAAGCTGACAGCCCTGATTGGCGTCAGCCGGCGCATTTCTTGGTCGGGGTTCCTGAAAGGACTGACCGCGGTGCTGATCACCTCGCTGCTTTCCGAGATCCTGCTTTATGGTTTGCAGCCCGACATCGCGCGCGGCGCGATCGGCCTGTCCGCGTGGCTTTTGTTCCTGATCCCGATCGCCGCCCTGACCTTTCTGCAGACCTCGTCGGAGGAGATGCTGTTTCGCGGTTATCTGCTCAGGGGCCTGGCGAGCCGGTTCCGGAACTCTTTCATCTGGGCGCTGCTGCCGGGATTGCTGTTCACCTCCCTGCACTGGAGCCCAGGTTCAAGCGCTGCCATCAATGCCTGCGTGCTGGCCTCGATCGCTGCCTTTGCGCTGCTGCTGACGCTTCTGGTCTATGCAACCGGCAATCTCGGTGCCGGCTTTGGCGCCCATCTCGGCAACAATCTGACCGGCTTCCTGCTGATTTCGCACCAGCAAAGCTATAATTCCTTCGCCCTGTTCAACGCCAAGCCGCTCGAAGCCGCGGGCTGGACGACTTCAGACGCCGTCCTCATCGCTTCGATCGGCATCGTCAGCAGCCTGTTGACCGTTCTGCTGCTTTTACATCCGCGCTCACCGCTGAAGGTCGAGCCGGATATGGCGCGCGCCGGCAGCGTGCGCTGATGTGCATTGCCTGGTCGTCCTGAGCTATTTGACGCAAAGCTTGACCAAAGCTTGACTCTGCGGCCGATTTCCTGTCTACACGCCGCGAATTCCGCGACGAGTATTCCTCCGAGCAAACCGACCGGGACGCCGAAACCTCTTTGAGGTGAAGTGCCGTAAATCGATCCCGGAGGCCAACACCCGGCAGCGCTGTGCGCCCCCGGGTGCTTTTTGGCTTTGGGCTTTGCCCGGACCGGCTTTTGCTTGGACAGTTGGCGCGAACGCATTACCTCTCGGGCATCATCCGGGTGCCAGGGAAAAGGAAAAAGAATGTTTGAATCGCTACAGGAACGCACAAGAGGCGTGGAGGGCCTTCGGCCCGACAGGGGTCAAAATGAATCCAAGGCGCTGTCGCGCGGCGGGTTGACCAATGTTTGAGTCCCTGCAAGAGCGCCTTGGTTCGATCCTGAACGGCCTCACCGGCCGCGGCGCCTTGTCGGAGGCTGATGTCTCGGCGGCGCTGCGCGAGGTGCGCCGTGCGTTGCTCGAGGCCGACGTGGCGCTGGAAGTGGTGCGTTCCTTCACCGACAAGGTGCGCGAGAAGGCCGTCGGCGCCGCCGTGGTCAAGTCGATCAAGCCCGGCCAGATGGTCGTCAAGATCGTCCATGACGAGCTGGTCGAGATGCTCGGCGCCGAGGGCGTCGCCATCGACCTCAATGCACCGGCTCCGGTCGTCATCATGATGGTCGGCTTGCAGGGTTCCGGCAAGACGACGACCTCGGCCAAGATCGCCAGGCGCCTCGCCGACCGTCAAAACAAGAAAGTCTTGATGGCCTCGCTCGACACGCGGCGTCCCGCCGCGCAAGAGCAGCTCCGCCAGCTCGGCGAGCAGGTCAAGGTCGCCACATTGCCGATCGTCGCCGGCCAGACGCCGGTCGATATCGCCCGCCGCGCCGTGCAGGCGGCCAAGCTCGGCGGCCATGACGTCGTCATCCTCGACACCGCCGGCCGCACCCATATCGACGAGCCGTTGATGGTCGAGATGGCCGACATCAAGAAGATGTCGTCGCCGCACGAGATCCTGCTGGTCGCCGATTCGCTGACCGGCCAGGACGCCGTCAATCTGGCAAAAAGCTTCGACGAGCGCGTCGGCATCACCGGCCTCGTGCTGACCCGCATGGACGGCGACGGCCGCGGTGGTGCGGCGCTCTCGATGCGCGCCGTCACCGGTAAGCCGATCAAGCTGATCGGCACCGGCGAAAAAATGGACGCGCTGGAGGAATTCCACCCCAAGCGCATCGCCGACCGCATCCTCGGCATGGGCGACATCGTCAGCCTCGTCGAAAAAGCGGCCGAGAACATCGACGCCGAACAGGCCGCGGCGATGGCCAGGAAGATGCAGTCGGGCAAGTTCGACCTGAACGACCTCGCCGGCCAGCTTCAGCAAATGTCGAAAATGGGTGGCATGGGTGGCATCATGGGCATGATGCCCGGCATGGGCAAGATGAAGGACCAGATGGCCGCCGCCGGGCTCGACGACAAGATGTTCGGTCGCCAGCTCGCCATCATCTCGTCGATGACCAAGGCCGAGCGTGCCAACCCCGATATTCTGAAGCACTCGCGCAAGAAGCGCATCGCCGCCGGCTCGGGTACCGACGCGGCCGAAATCAACAAACTGTTGAAGATGCATCGCGGCATGGCCGACATGATGAAGGCGATGGGCGGCAAGGGCAAAGGCGGCGGCCTGATGCGCGGCATGATGGGCGGCCTCGCTTCCAAGATGGGGCTCGGCGGCATGATGCCTGGCGGCCCAGGCGGTCCCGGAGGCGGCATGATGGGCGGCGGCATGCCGGACCTCTCCAAGATGGACCCCAAGCAGCTCGAAGCCTTGCAGAAGCAGGCGCAGGCGGCCGGGCTCGGCGGCATGAAGGGCCTGCCCGGTGGTCTTCCCGGTGGCGGTGGCCTGCCTGGGCTGCCCGGCGGCATGAAACTTCCCGGCCTGCCGGGCGGTGGCGGGCTGCCAATGCTTGGCAAGAATGGCCTCGGCAAGAAGAAGTGAGGGCGCCATGAACGAAGAGAAGGACATGGCGGACGCGCGTGCGGCGCTGGCCAATTATCGCGCCTCGATCGACAATATCGACGCGGCGCTGATCCACATGCTGGCCGAGCGCTTCCGCTGCACCAAGGCAGTCGGCGTGCTGAAGGCGGAACATGGCCTGCCGCCTGCCGACCCGGCGCGCGAGCAGGAGCAGATCGCCCGTCTTCGCCAACTGGCGAAGGACGCCCATCTCGACCCGGATTTCGCGGAGAAATTCCTGAACTTCGTCGTCCGCGAAGTGATCCGCCATCACGAGCAGATCGCCGCATCCAACGGCGTAGCGAAAACCGGCTGAGGATTAGCCACCAACCGATCAACCAAATCAGAGCTTTTAGGAGAAAAGAAATGCCACTGAAAATCCGATTGGCCCGTGCGGGCTCGAAGAAGCGTCCCTATTACCATGTCGTCGTCGCCGACGCGCGTTCGCCGCGCGACGGCCGTTTCATCGAGTCGCTCGGCTCGTGGAATCCGCTGCTGCCCAAGGACGGCGAACGCGTCAAGGTCGACGCCGAGCGCGTCAAGCATTGGCTGTCGCATGGCGCCCAGCCGACCGACCGCGTGCTGCGCTTCCTCGATGAAGCCGGCATCGCCAAGCGCGAAGCGCGCGCCAACCCGAAAAAGGCCGAGCCCGGCAAGAAGGCGCAGGAGCGCGCAGCCTTGCTGAAGAAGGCGCAGGAAGATGCCGCCGCGGCCGTTGCCGCCGCCGCAGCCGCGCCGGCCGAGGCGGAAGCCGCCAGCGCCGAATAAATCATCTCCACAACCGCGAAACGGCGGGCCCTGCCCGCCGTTTTGCTATTGCATCCATATGATGCGGCCCGATCAATAGCCTTCCGGGCAACTCGCAACGTAGACACGACCGTTACGATCGCGATAACGGCATTGGCCGCTTTCGCTGGCACGGCCGATCAGTGCACCGGCCAAAGCGCCGGCCGCACCGCCGATCACCGCGCCCTTGGTCGGGTTGCCGGCCACAGCAGCGCCGACCGCCGCACCGCCCAGGCCACCAACTGCCGCGCCTTGCTCAGTACGGGAGCAGGCACCGAGCGGGACCAGCAAGGCCATCAAGATCATCACCTTTTTCATTGTCGTTCCTCTCCAACAGGGTGCCGTCCTCGCCGCTGCACCCCCTAACTCGCAACCAGGCGATTTGATCCAAAGAAGAAGATCGGCTGCCGCCCGGCGGCGCTCAATTTGATCCAAAGAGTAGAAAGGCGGCGGCAGACCGCGCCCGCTCTGGCAGCGTGGCCACCATCGAACGGCTTTCGATGTCGCCGCTATTGGCTAAACGGGAACAACGCGCGCACCCTTGGATCGCGCAGATACAGGCCACCCCAGAGGACGGCGCCGAGATAGACGCCGAACAGTATGTGCGAGAACAAAGGGCTGCCGATACGCACATGCGTGGCGACGGCGCCGCCGAGATAAGCGGTGAGCAGGATGGCGCCGAGCACCGAGGTGCGTGGCAGCGCGTAAAGCGCTGTCGAGACCAATCCAATGGTGCCGAGCATGCGCGAGACATTGGCATCGGCCGGCCAGCCGAGCTGCACCATGGTCTGGGTGACGATTTCGAGCGGCGGTAGCTTGATGACGCCGTCGAAGATCATGAACAGCACGATGACGGCGCTGAGCACGCGGCCGGCCCACAGGGCACGCGGTGAGACGGGTGCTGCCTGAGACATGGTCATTATGTTCCCTCCGGTCGTTGTGAGCACTGGCTCCTTCGCCAGCTCGAACCAAGGACGCGGCCCATGACGGCGATCCGACACGCCTCCAGCTCTTTTTCACTCCGGGGGACGGCGACCTCGGATGTACAAGTTCAGCCGGCAACGAACCTGGTCAAGTCCACCTTGCGAGGTGAGATGGAGGGCGTTATTGAAAATCCGTAGGGGTGTCTGCCGACGCTCGACGGCAGCCGCCGCCTGATCGCACAACGAAAAGCAACCGATGGCCGGAGAGACCGACCTGAAACAGTTGCTGGCGGCAATGACGCCGGAATTGCTTGCCGGCGTTCATGTCTTCACCACGTTGCCACCCGATGCGCCCGCTCCCGACAGGCTCCACCCGGTGATGCTATTTCGCGAGCGCGAGGGCACGACGCTGATCGTGCTTGAAGACCATGCCAAGGCCGCTGGACTGAAAAACGTGTTCCGCTGCCGGATGCTGACGCTGAACATCCATTCGTCGCTGGAAGCGGTCGGCTTCCTCGCCGCCATCACCGCGCGGCTGGCCACCGCCGGCATCGGCGTCAATCCGGTCTCGGCCTTCTACCACGATCATCTGTTCGTGCCCGCCGACCGGGCGGCGGAGGCGCTGGAGTTGCTGTTGGACCTAGCGGAGGAGAACCGGCTGTGACGCCGGCGCCTTGCTGCCTATTTGAGACGCCTGCGCTGCCCCTCATACGCCTGCCGGAACCTTCCCCCCGTGAACGGCGAGAAGGGCGCAAAACGGCCGAAGGCCGAGCCTGCGACCGCAGGCCGCCGGTCGTCCGGCGCCCCCGCGGAGGCCAGCCGCGTAGCGGCGATACGGCCGTGAGCGAAACAACCGCCGAAGGCCGAGCCCGCGACTGCGGGCCGCCGGTCGTCCGGCGCCCCCGCGGAGGCCAGCCGCGCTAGCGGCGATAGGGCCGTGAGCGAACTATGCCGCCTTCTTCTTCGGCTGGATCAGCCCGCGCTCGACCAGCAGCTCGGCGATCTGCACCGCATTGAGTGCCGCGCCCTTGCGCAGATTGTCGGAGACGATCCACATCGACAGGCCGTTGTCGATGGTCGAGTCCTCGCGGATGCGCGAGATGAAGGTGGCGTCCTCGCCGGCCGATTCCAGCGGCGTGATGTAGCCGCCGTCCTCGCGCTTGTCGATGACCTGGCAGCCCGGCGCCTCGCGCAGGATCTCGCGCGCCTCATCGGCGGTGATCGGCTTCTCGAACTCGATGTTGACCGCTTCCGAATGGCCGATGAACACCGGCACGCGCACGCAGGTCGCCGTCAGCTTGATCTTCGGGTCGAGCATCTTCTTGGTCTCGGCCACCATCTTCCACTCTTCCTTGGTGAAGCCGTCGTCGAGGAAGACGTCGATATGCGGGATGACGTTGAAGGCGATACGCTTGGTGAATTTCTTGACGTCGACCTGGTCTGCGACAAACACCGCGCGCGTCTGCGTGAACAATTCGTCCATGCCTTCCTTGCCGGCGCCGGAGACCGACTGGTAGGTGGCGACGACGACGCGCTTGATGGTGGCCGCGTCATGCAGCGGCTTCAGCGCCACGACCAGCTGCGCCGTCGAGCAGTTCGGGTTGGCAATGATGTTCTTGCGCGTGAACAGCGAGATCGCATCCGGGTTCACTTCCGGAACGATCAGCGGCACGTCCTGGTCGTAGCGGAAGGCCGACGAATTGTCGATGACGACGCAGCCCTGCTTGCCGATCTTCGGCGACCATTCCTTGGAGACGTTGCCGCCGGCCGACATGATGCAGATGTCGGTGTCGGAAAAATCATATTGGTCGAGCGCCCTGACCTTCAGCGTGCGGTCGCCGAACGACACTTCCGTGCCCTGGCTGCGCCGCGAGGCCAGCGCCACCACCTCGCTCACCGGAAAGCCGCGTTCCTCCAATATGTTGAGCATTTCCCGGCCCACATTGCCCGTGGCGCCGACGATCGCAACCTTGAAACTCATCGAAATCTCCTGTCCCTCTCCGCTCGGTTTCTGGAGAAAACCCGCCGGCCGATGCGGGTTTCAACCCCCGGGCCGGACCCGGGAGAGGGTGGTTAGGCCAAGGGAATCAGACCGTTTTGGTGGTCGTTTTGCCGGTTTTTTTGAGCAAGAACGTGATTTTGCTGGAACGAGGAGACGCAGCGACGCGCCCGGCCCAATGGTTCGCATTGGGGCCGGGGATGTCGAAGGCAGAAAGCGCCATCAAAAGGCCGCGCATCGAAAACTATCCCGTTCGGTGCCGGCTTTTACGCGGTTTACGTCTAGAGTCAATCGCAAGCAGGCCGACCCGCCCGCCCTGTACAATGACGGCGGCACCAAGTACGAACGAGCATCGTCTGGCTCGTGGCGCCCGTCTGTGGGCGCTTGCCGACATTTGACCCGTCGCCGGGTATTCAGAATCCGAATTTCGAAAGAGCAAGATGTCCAACTTCGAAGCTATTGTTCCCGCGCTGGCAAAGGCGCTGGAAAAACGCGGCTATGTCGAGCTGACGCCGGTGCAGAACGCCGTTCTCGAGCTTGGCCAGGCCGATGCGCTGGTTTCGGCCCAGACCGGCTCCGGCAAGACCGTCGCCTTCGGTCTGGCTTTGGCGCCGACCCTTCTCGATGGCGCGGAGCGCTTTTCCCACGCGGCGGCACCCCTGGCGCTGGCCGTGGCGCCGACGCGGGAGTTGGCCCTGCAGGTAACGCGCGAGCTGGAATGGCTCTACGAACTGACCGGCGCCACGGTGGCGTCCTGCGTCGGCGGCATGGACATGCGCACCGAACGGCGCGCACTGGAGCGCGGCGCCCATATCGTCGTGGGCACGCCCGGCCGCCTGCGCGATCACATCACCCGCAATTCGCTCGACATGTCGGCGCTCAAGGCAGTGGTGCTCGACGAGGCCGACGAGATGCTCGATCTCGGCTTTCGCGAGGATCTGGAATTCATCCTCGATGCCGCGCCCGCCGACCGCCGCACGCTGATGTTTTCCGCGACCGTGCCGCGCTCCATCGCCACGCTGGCCAAGGGCTACCAGCGCGATGCTGTGCGCATCTCGGCCTCCGGCGAGGAAAAGCAGCATCTCGACATCGAATACCGGGCGCTGAGCGTCGCCCAGGCGGACCGCGAAAACGCCATCATCAACGTGCTGCGCTATTACGAGGCCAAGAACGCGCTGGTGTTCTGCAACACGCGCGCCGCCGTCAACCATCTGACGGCACGCTTCAACAACCGCAACTTTTCCGTCGTGGCGCTGTCCGGCGAGCTTAGCCAGAACGAGCGCAGCCACGCGCTGCAGGCGATGCGCGACGGCCGCGCCAAGGTCTGCATCGCCACCGACGTCGCGGCACGCGGCATCGACCTGCCCAATCTCGAGCTGGTGATCCATGCCGACCTGCCGACCAACCCGGAAACGCTCCTGCACCGAAGCGGACGCACGGGTCGTGCGGGACGCAAGGGCGTCAGCGCGCTGATCGTGCCCAATAGTGCCCGCAGGCGCACCGAGCGGCTGCTGCAAAGTGCCGGCCTTGCGGCAACCTGGGCGAGCCCGCCGTCGGCCGACGACGTGATACGGCGCGACGATGAGCGCATTCTCGCTGATCCGGTCTTCAGCGAGCCTATGAAGGATGAGGAGCGCGGCTTCGTCGAGGCGCTTCTCGATCAGCACGGGCCCGAACGGGTTGCCGCCGCCTTCGTGAGGATGTGCCGCTCCAGCCACTCGGCGCCGGAAGATCTTCTCGACGTGGCACCGTTCACGCCGTCGGGCGAAAAATTTGCCCGCCGGGACGAGGCACCGAGCCGCCGCGACGATTTCGGCGACAGCGTCTGGTTCTCGCTGTCGGTCGGACGCCTGCAGAATGCGGAGCCACGCTGGCTGATCCCGATGCTGTGCCGGACAGGCGGCATTTCCAAGCGCGAGATCGGCGCCATCAAGATGCAGCAGGAGGAAACCTTCGTGCAGATCGCGGCGGACTGGGCCGAGCGTTTCCTCGCTGCGATCGGCCCCGACCGGAAGCTGCAGGGCAACATTGCGGTCAAGCGGTTGGACGGCACGCCGGATTTGTCGCGGGCCGGCTATCAGGAACCACGACCCGACAAGAAGCCGCACCGCGGCAAGCGCACCTTCGATCAGAACACGCCCAAATTCGAGAAGCGCGCACCGGCCGACCAGCGCCCGGCATTCGAGGCGAAGCCCTGGGGCGGGAAACCGGCCAAGGCGAAGTTCGAAGGCGGACCTGCGAAACACAAGAAATCGAAGAAACGGCCGGGGTAAATAGCCAGAACTCTCCATTTCCGCACGCCTCTTGCGGTCTGCCGGAACTTTGCACAGTCTGGGGCGGGGAAATGGGGGTGGGCAGGACATGCGCGGCGAAGTTCTTCATTACGACGAAGACCAGGGTTTCGGCTTCATCACCGGAGCCGACGGCAACCGCTACACTTTGGCGCGCGAAGATTTGCGCCGCGAAGCATCGGTTGCCGGAGGTACGACCGTCGAATTCCAGCCGGCTGGCGGACGGGCACGCGATGTTTTTTCGATCCGCGCCCAACCTGCCAGTGCGCCCGCCGACGCCTCCACTGCAACCGCCGCCCCAACTCAGGCCGGCAATGCGCCCGCGGCACGTCAGCCGCAACATTTCGGCCGTTCCGCTGAACAAAGTCCGGCTGAATCGGCTGGCCTGTGGAGCTACTTCTGGTGGGGTCTGACCGAGAATTACTTCAACTTCGCCGGCCGTGCCCGCCGCAAGGAGTATTGGGGCTATTGTCTGTTCTGGACGATCGCGCTGATCGTGGTCATAGGACTCGGCGTCTTTATCGACGACGCCATGGGCAATCTCGACAACAGTGAATTGCCGGCAGTGACGGTCGGCCTTTCCGGTCTCTTCCTGCTGGCGACAGCCCTGCCGTGGTTCGGGCTCAACGTGCGTCGCCTGCACGATACCGGCCTGACCGGCTGGCTCTTCCTGCTTTTCCTGATCCCGACCTTCGGCACCGTGATCATCCTGATCTTTGCGCTGATCCCGACGCAGCCGCGCGTAAACCAGTGGGGTCCGGTGCCGGAGGGGATCAAGACCGCATAACCTCACCTGAGTTGGTTCTGCTAAAGCTGCTTGTGTTCGCTCAAGGCGATGCGTTCGATGATCTTGAAGTCCTTCGCGGAATGACCACGAAGGGTCTTCTTGTGGGTCTGGATCGTTTCCGTCCCGACAACCTCGAATGTGGACCCTTCATAGGCGATTTCGCAGTCGACCACCCTATCCGGCCAAAGCCAGATCAAGAGACACAACTCGTATTGATCGGGAATGGCTTCTAGCAGGTAGAAATCGCTCTTTTCGACCTGATATCGGTCGCAGATGAACTGCAGCAATGGCGCGAGGTGTTGATCGCCGCGAAACTCAGCCTGGCGTTGGTGCTCGCCGAGAAGATCCCTTTCAATGGCGCGCTGCACCTCACCCATACACCTGTCACCCCAAAAATTTGGCGATGATCGCGTCGCCCATCTCGGTCGTGCCGACCTCGGTCATCCCCGGCGAATGAATATCCCTGGTACGCAAGCCCTGATCGAGCACGGCGGCGATCGCGCCTTCCAGCCGGTCGGCCTCTTCAACCATGCCAAAGGAATAGCGCATGCACATGGCGAAGGAGGCGATCATGGCGATCGGATTGGCGATGCCCTTGCCGGCGATGTCGGGCGCCGAGCCGTGCACCGGCTCGTAGAGCGCCTTGCGCTTCTTGGTCTTGACATCAGGTGCGCCGAGCGAGGCCGACGGCAGCATGCCGATCGAGCCGGTCAGCATGGCGGCGATGTCGGACAGCATGTCGCCGAACAGATTGTCGGTGACGATGACGTCGAACTGCTTCGGCCAGCGCACCAACTGCATGCCGCCGGCATCGGCCAACATGTGATCGAGCTTGACGTCGGCATACCTGGCCTTGTGCGTCTGGGTGACGACCTCGTTCCACAGCACGCCAGATTTCATCACATTGCGCTTTTCCATCGAGGTGACGTGGTTCTTGCGCGTGCGTGCCAACTCGAAGGCAACGCCCGAAATGCGCTCGATCTCGAATGTGTCGTAGACTTGGGTGTCGATGCCGCGCTTCTGGCCGTTGCCGAGATCGATGATCTGCTTCGGCTCGCCGAAATAGACGCCGCCGGTGAGCTCGCGCACGATGAGGATATCGAGACCTTCGACCACCTCCTGCTTGAGCGAGGAGGACGCCGCCAGTGCCGGATAGCAGATTGCCGGCCTGAGATTGGCAAACAGCTCCATGTCCTTGCGCAGCCGCAGCAGACCCGCCTCCGGGCGCACCTCGTAAGGCACGGCATCCCATTTCGGCCCGCCGACGGCGCCGAACAGCACCGCGTCAGCCGCCATTGCCTTGGCCATGTCGGCATCGGAAATTGCCGCGCCATGTGCGTCGTAAGCGCAACCGCCGACAAGGCCCTCGTCGGTGGCGAAATCGCTGCCGAGGCTGTCGTTCATGCCGGCGATCAATTTCTTCACCTCGGCCATCGCCTCGGGGCCGATACCGTCGCCGGCAAGCAGGAGAAGATTTTTCGAAGCCATGAGAACCGTCCTGATTGTGTCGTGAGCCGCGGCCTTGCTAAACGCCAAGCGGCCGGCGCGCAAGCCTGCGGTTCAGAGCATCGGACCCAAAAGTGGAAACCGGTTTTGGGAAAATCCGATGCTCAAGACAAAATGCCTAGAGATGCGAAAGGATATTGACCAGCCTGCCGAACGGGTCGCGTACGAAGAAGCGACGCACGCCCCAGGGTTCGTCCGCCGGACCGTATTCGATGGCAAAGCCGGCCGTCCTCATGCTTTCAAGCGCGGCATCGACGTCGTCGACTTCGATAGAGATGTCCGGCACCGGCGTTCCTGATCCCCCTTCGGCCATGAAACTGACCTGCACGGACATCGTCTCTTGCGAGCCGTAGGTAGCGATCCAGCCCATATCCATCTTGAGATCGAGGCCGAGCACATCCTGATAGAAGGGTTTTGCCGCCGCGATATCCTGCGTGTCTATGTTTGCAACGATGCGCCTGACCTTCGCCATGGGCCGATCCTCGTGCTAACCGTGTCGTTGTCGCAACCGTGACAGGCATCAGGCTGTGCGCCGCAGCGCCGTCACCTCGATCTCGATCTTCATCTCCGGCTTGTTGAGCTGACACACGATCATCGTTGCCGCCGGCCTGATCTCGCCAAAGACCTCGCCGAGGATCGGGAACACCACATCCACGAAAGCCGCATCGGTAATATAGTAATGTGCCCGCACCACATCGGCCATCTCGAAGCCGCCGTCCCCGAGCGCCTTGGCGATCGTCGCCAAGCAATTGCGCGTTTGTGCCTCTACGGTCTCCGGCATCGACATGGTCGCATAATCGTAGCCGGTCGTTCCGGACACGAAACACCAGTCGCCCTGCACCACGGCGCGCGAATAGCCGGCGGTCTTCTCGAAGGGCGAACCGGTGGAGATCAGTTTTCGCATGGCTTCCTCGCAGTGGTTGCGGCCATCCTGAAGGTATAGGGTCCACCCGGCCATGGGCCAGAGGCAACCGATTGTTGTTACGACGTGGAAAGCGCAGACCTCGGAGATTGGCCAGAACATCTCTCCAGCCGTCATCCTGGGGCGAAGCAAGGAGCGAAGCGACGCGGCGCAGACCCCAGGATCCATATGTGGACGGCGCCCTGCCTGCAACGGTTGTTTTGCGTCGTTTTCGATCGCTTGCGTCCATATGTCCGGCCTTTGA
>NZ_JAMYLG010000051.1:0-33070 GCF_040317865.1 Mesorhizobium sp. M1365 | reverse complement strand
ATACCCCACGGGATCGCATCCAGATCAGCAAAACCTATTCACTTCAACGACATAGACAGATGGGTGTTATGAAACAGGATTGTAGTCGGCGCGCCACAGGGCGATGGCGACGCGTGCCTGAGCCAGCGAAGTAAACAGCGTCTCGTTGAGCAGTTCATCGCGTAGTCGGCCGTTGAAGCTCTCGATGAAGCCATTCTGCATCGGCTTGCCGGGCGCAATGTAATGCCATTCGACGCGGTTCTGATCCGCCCAGGAGAGGATGGCGTTCGAGGTGAACTCGCTGCCATTGTCGCTGACGATCATTCTCGGCCGGCCGCGCTCGGTGATGAGCCGGTCCAATTCGCGGGCAACCCGCATGCCCGAGAGAGACGTATCAATGATGAGTGCCAGGCACTCTCTCGTGCAGTCGTCGACGACGGCCAGGATGCGGAAGCGGCGCCCGTCTGTGAGCTGGTCCGATACGAAGTCGAGCGACCAGCGCTCGTCGGGCCTCAGCGGCACCACCATCGGCGCCCTGGTCCCGATCGCCCGTTTGCGGCCGCCACGGCGGCGAACGGCGAGCTTCTCCTCCCGATAGAGCCGGAACAGCTTCTTGTGGTTCACGACCAGGCCCTCCCGCCTCAGCATCACGAGAAGACGCCGGTAGCCGAACCGGCGACGCTCCTGCGCGATCGCCTTCATCCGCTCGCGAAGCTCGCGGTCGTTCGGCCTGCTGGTCTCGTAGCGAACCGTCATGCGGCAACAGCCGATGGCTTTACACGCCCGCCGTTCGCTCATCCCGAAGCCTTCCTTCAGGCGAGCGACAGCTTTCCGCTTGGCCGCGGGCGTCACCATTTCTTTCCCACAAGATCCTTCAATGCGGCATTGTCGAGCATGGCGTCGGCCAGAAGCCGCTTCAGCCGCGTGTTCTCGTCCTCCAGAGCCTTCAGTCGCCGAGCCTCGGAGACATCCATCCCGCCGAAGCGGGCCTTCCAGTTGTAAATCGAGGCGTCGCTGACCCCGTGCTTGCGGCACAGATCGGCAACCGATACCCCGGCCTCATGTTCCTTCAAAATTCCGATGATCTGCTCTTCAGAGAAGCGGCTACGTTTCATGTCCTGGTCCTCTCGATGGGCCAGAACGAACTTCAAACCGGATTAGATCAGAGGGGCAAGGTCATCACGCATCCACGAATCGAAGAGCTCTATTCCGAAGCCTTCGAAATCCTTCGGATTACGCGTTACCAGAGTGAGCCCTGGGCAATGGCTGTGGCTGCGATCAATCCGTCCATTGACGTCAGCACGCGGCCGCGGCGCTTCGCAAGACCAATCAGATCGCGCAGGCCAGGGCAACCGGCTCGTCGACGGGGAGGACTCTCTGCTCTAAAACGCTAAGGCAGGTCTCGGGCAAGCCATTCGGCCAGCGCCTCACGCTTCCGACCTCGCCCATGAGAGCAACGCCGCGCCGGATTTCGGCGATCGAGACCACGCTGATGAACGAGCGATCCTCGTCGAGCTTGTCCAGCCATTCCAGAACGCGTGCGTCCGGCGCCGGCCTTGTCACCTCGGACAGGATATTCGTGTCCAGCAGTAGCCTCACAGCGGCAGATCACGCGGTTCATCGCGTTGAGGCTCAAGGTCGAGTTCCGCGCCGCGTAGTGGCGACTCCAGCAGAAACTCCTCAAGCGTACCCTTGCGCACCGTCTTGCGTTGCCATTCCTCGGCGGAGACGACAACGAGGCTTGGCCTACCGTTGCGCGTAATCGTTTGCGGCGCCGCCTGCGCACGCTCGATGACTTCCCACAGCCGCGCCTTGGCCCGAGCGACGGTCCAGTTGGCATCCTCTTTTGGAGCAGACTGCATTCTGGCCTCCGTGACCATTGTGACTATCGTGACTACATAAAAATGACTTAGTGACCGTGACAGGGGAGGGGGGACTTTTTTCTAGAGCCCGGACGCCTTAGTGAGATTGACGCGAAAGCGATCGCGCCGACGCTGGTATTTACGCGTCATTTCCGCTGAGGCATGGCCGAGCTGCTTTTGCACATAGCGCTCATCGACTTCGGCTGAGGAGGCCAGGCCTGCGCGCAACGAATGGCCCGCGAACTTTTGCTGTCGTTCGCCTTCCGACAAGTCGCCGCGGACGCCGGTGGCCAGCGCGGCACGCTTGACCAAGCGGGCCACCTCCTGATCGTTCAATCGCTCCGCGCCGACTGCTTTGCCCTGTCCTGTGACACGCCGAAACGGCGGCCCGTGGGCAATGCGGGCCAGCTTGAGCCAGGTCTGCAGCGCAACCACGGGGCAGGTGGCGTCGGCGGAGCCGCGGCCGATTTCGACCTCGCGCCGGCCCGTCTTGCCACGTAAGGTTACCAGAGCGCCTTTGTCGAGAATCTCGACCCAGCCACGGCCGTCATCCGTCTGATCCCTGCCGACGTCGAGGCCGACAATTTCGGAGCGACGCAGGCCGCCCGCAAAGCCGAGAAGCAGCATGGCGCGGTCGCGCAAGCCGCGCAGGGTGCCCCGGTCGAGCGTCTGCAGCATGGCGATCAGGTCTTCGGGAAGTATGGCCTCCTTCTGCACAGACGGTTTTGCGTGGCTCTTACGGATGCCGGCGAGCACGGTGGCGATATGGCGGTCCTTTCGATCGAGCGGCTCGCCACGCTGCGTATAATTCCAGGCCAGGGAGGAGAGACGGCGCTCGATCGTCGCCACAGAGTTTGGTTTCTTGTCTCCTGTGACCTTTCCGGATGCACAGGCGGTGATGTAGAGGCCGACGGTCTGCGGATCAGGTGGCAACACCTCGAGATGCTGCCGGCGCGCCCAGGCGCAAAAATGCTTCCAGTCGGATGCGTAGGCGCGCCGCGTGTTGGCCGAGCTCGCCGCGTCCACATAATCACGCGCGCGATCGGCAAGACGCTCCAAGTGGGCCGGCAGGCCGGGTGCGGGCCGAAGGGCATGGAAAGGCGCCTCGTCCGACGCTTCGCCGCGGCCCATCTCGGTGCTGATGATGTCGACGACGTCGACTATGTCAGGCATATCGTCGGTGTTAGGCACAGCAAGCCCAGTCGACGGCTGCGTGGACGAAACCTCCTCTTCCGGCCTCCTGCTGTGGGACGGTCCGGAGGCTCGCCGGGCGCGATTTTTCGGCTCCTGCTCGACGAAACGGTCATTCCTCTAGAAACAGCAAAACGAATGATAATGCAACATTATCGTTCGTTATATCTGCGCGACAGGCTGTGCGTTTTGGCGCAAAATATAGCAAAAGTGCACCGGCTTTTTTACCCTCCAACTGATGATTCGCCTCGATCCCGCGACCGCCAGCATGTCTGCGCCACCCACCGTCCCGCCTTGGGCGCTAGCTGCCGGCGGCGCGCTGCATGAGGCCGACGCCGCCCTTTACGCCGGCGCTGCCATGGCTTCGCTCGACGTGCTCGCGCGAGCGCAACCTGCGTGGGCCGGCGCGTGGCGGCAGCGGCTGGCGCTCAACTGCGCCGCCGCCAGCATGCGGCTCGCCGGCCACGCCGAGGACGCGGCGGCCTTGCGCGACGCCTGGCACCGGCGCACGGTCGGCGTCGATCCCGGTCCCGCCGGCGCCGTCTTTGGCGCCTGGCGGCAACTGGCGCTACAGCCACCCGCTGCCACCCACGAAAGACTCGAAAAGATCGGACTCCACTGGGACGGCGCGGCTCTCGCCGACCTCTGCACCGAGATCGAGAAGCTGGCGGCGTCGCAGCGGCCGGCGCTGTTCGCGGCTGCGGCGATTGCCGCGCACGTTGTTACGACGCGGCCTGACTCCGAGCTGTTGGCCTGGTTCTGGCGCAAAGCCTGTGCTGGCCGCGGCCGCTTCCGCTCATCATGGCGCAGGCCTTTGGCCCGGCGTTTCGGTCCGAGGCCGGCGGCGGCAAGCGGATCCGTTCGGGAGAGAAGGATTTTGAGCGGGCGGTCTGCGTCGCGCTGGTTCATGCGGCGGCCGATGCCTGTCGGTTGGCCGGTGAGCTCTCGCGCCGCGCCGAGAAGCTCCTCGCCGTCGCGCCAAAACTACGCGCCAAGGGTGCCGGCGACGTGATTTTGTTGCTGCTGAATGAAGACGCGGTCTCAGGATCGCTGACGACGAAAAACCTGTCGCGTTTTGCCGCACGGCGCCTGTTCGAGCGGCTGCAGCAATTGGATGCCGCGCGCGAGCTCTCCGGCCGTCCCACCTTCCGGCTGTTTGGGCTCTAGCAATGAACGAAGCCTTCGCTCGCCGCAAGGCAAACGATCAGCCTGCCTTGCTGGACACTGAGCTCGAGCACTTGCCGGCCGAACTGCGCTGGCGTGAATGGGATGGACCGCGTCGAAGCTGTCATCTTTGCTGCGAGCGAACCCGTGCCACGCGAGGTGCTGGCGCGCGTCGTCGGCAAGAACTGCAATCTCGACCTGATCATCGACGACATCCGCGCAGAGCTCGCCAGCCGTCCCTACGAGCTGGTCTCGGTCGCCGGCGGCTGGCAGCACCGGACCAAGAAAGTCTTTGGCGACGCCATCCACGCCGCGTTCTGCACCGCGGCGGGCGAGGGGACAAAAGACCTGACACAATCGGAGGCGCTTGTGCTGATGTGCATTGCCTATTTCCAACCGATCACGCGTGGCGAACTGTCGTCCTTCTTCGGCAAGGAGGTCTCGCGCGATCTGATCGGCGTGCTGCGCGCGCAGGAGCTGATCGCCTCGGGGCCTCGCTCGCCGAAGCCGGGCGCGCCGTACACCTATGTGACGACGAAAACCTTCCTGTCGCAGTTCGGGCTCGACACGCTGCGCCAGCTGCCCGATTTCGAGGCGCTTGAGGACGCGGGGCTGCTGTCGAAGGAAAAGCTGCTGGCAGGCGATATTCCAACCGGGCTGGCGGGCGGGGACGGCGATTACGTGAAAGAGGCAGAGGACGATGTAGTTGAAGACCCACTGTCTTGAATGGTCGTTGCGGTAGCGCAACCGCAGTCCTTAAGCCTTGTCCTCAGTCCCGGGATAGTGGAATTGAAATCGCAGGCTGCTTGGCTTACTCAACTGGCCAGCGCTGCCAGCCGCTGGCGTTAGCAGATCGATCCAGGAGGCCGGTCGGTCCCTCCGACAAGAAAGCCCGCCCAAACCCCCAGGAACGCCCCCAAAAAGAGCAGGATTTTCCGCCGATTTGGTTGTAAGAACATTGGGGGAATTCTCGGGGGGCACCGATTATGAACATTCTCGTTCGCATTGTCATTGTTCTCATTGCCGCAACAATAGGCTTCACCGCATTATATTCACTGGCTCCAAGGAGCCCGTCCTTTGGGATGTTTGAAGGCCCCGAAGGACAGGGGATCCTCAGGCTAGTGCTTAGCTTTCTTGCGACCATTGTCGGCGTTATCTGCGGCAGCTTCTACCGTGAACTGCGCAAGCTTCAGAACGGGGGCGCCACGACCATACAGGACCCGCGCGCATTCATTATGGGCATGCTCCGTTCGGTCGACTTGTGGCTGGGACTAGTGGGTGCGCCGATCGTCTACGCCTTGCTTCTTCGTGCGACTGACGGAATGAGCCTGACGGGGCTGCTTGCCGTTGCCCTGGAAAATGGGTTCTGCTGCCTCATTGTGCTGAGTGGGGTCACCAGCAGGGTCGAACAGCAGAACAGAGTAGGCTAACGCAAACCGCAACCTCCGCTCGGATGAATAGTGGGTGAAGGTGCAACGACGATCGCTCGACCCGCAGCGGACCGCCACATGACCAACATGCAAGACGTCAAATCGTGGTCAGCCAGGCACTGGCGCCGCATATTCCTGGGAATGGCGGCATTTTTGGGTGTTGTCGCCCTGTGGTTCGGGGGCAATCCCAATCCCTGGAGCGACCCGGAACATCTCGCCAAAGTGGATGTCGAACTCGACCAGAACACCCGGGCCGATCTTGAGCGGGAACTCCGCACGCTCGCCCGTGTGGCCGGGATAACAGCGCCCGTTGCGCTCAATAAGCCATTTGATCCCGTCAAGCTGAATATTCATATCGTGCGCGGCGATCTTGACGGCCGCGACAAATTGCAGGACGGCGACGCCCGCTACGACGCGGGATGGGATGTGCTGTTGCTCAGCACTCGCGTGGTGCGGCCGATGGTGCCAGGACTGGAGTACGCAAACGTCCACCTATCGACGGACCCGCAAGAATCTCTGATTGCGCAAACGTGGTTCCAGTTCGTCGTCCTGCACGAGCTTGGCCACCGCACACTGCACCGATACGTGGCTGTGGCAAAGGACGTCGCCGAGCAGCAGGCCGACAAATTCGCCTTTGAACATCTTGCCGAGCTTCAGGTCGAGCAGGCCGGCAAGGGTGATGATCCAAATCTCTTTTCGCCACAGCTTATTGCGGGTCTTCCGCCGGCCGACAGGCGCATCGCTGTAACCGCATCTACACTCACGATGCTAAGCGTCGGCCTGCAGTTTTCCGATGTTGCGTTCTCGACATTCTTCTCAGACCCTGCGCACGATGCGTTTGTAAAACGCTTCGTGCCCTACCTGACGGAGCTGCTTCTGCGAACCACTACCTTCCAAGCGCGTACGATCGTGCAACTCGCACTTGCATACCTCGACCGTGTCCGCTTGACCGGTGAAAGCGTAGTTGCCGAAATTCACTTGAGCCGACCAATCGGCAAGCTTTTCTATGAGAATGGACAAGTGATTGTCGTTGCCGATGACAAGGAGCTCAATTGGGCAAGGATCGACCTTCCGTCACCCCCCTATAAGACAAGCGCCGAGGGCACCGGCCCAGCCGTGATAGACGTCGCCAGCTGGACAAAAGGCAATCCTCCTGCGCCGGCTGAAGCCGAGCCTTCACACGAGCCTCCCGATCCTCAGGAACTGACTCGCATGCTGATGGAAACCTCTGGTAAGGCCCCTGCGGGCGTCGAATTTCCGCGGTGCGACGACGTCCAGTCCGTGCCTGCCGAGGGGTCCTCTCTCCTGCTTGGCTTCTATTGCAATTTCGGACTGTTCGGGGCGCGTTATGACACAAATGCGAAAACGCTGAGCGGCTTGCACCAATTTAACTGGACGCAAAAATTCCTTGAGCAGCCGGGGGCGGTGTTTCCCGCCAATGGCGATGCCTCGAAGGGATGGTTGGTCATCGATACCGCCAGTGACGGCAAGCACGATCAAGAATTTGCCCTCAAGCTTTACGAGCTTGGGCAGTCGCCTCCCAAACTCGTGAACGAGGAGCCGCTTGTAGCCGACACCATCCCGAACGGCACCAGTGCACTGGACTGGTTCCGGATTTCGCACCCGCCAGTGCTAAGTTGCGATCGGTTGTCGGCCAATCTGATCACTTGTCTCGACTATATCGACGCTCGGTTTTTCTTCGACGTTGAGCATGGGGTCACGTTGGCTGTGGTCTATCCTGCCTCCGCCTATATTGCGGGTGCCGGTGAGGGCCGCTTTATCTTCTATGTCCCTGGCGGATATCACGTGTTCCTGATCCAGCTGGGTGTACGGTAGCTATCCCTGCGGCATTCTCCGGTGTGGCCGCGCCGGGACGGATAGATACGACCGCGACCCAGCTTCAAGCCATCGCCGGCGAGACGCTGGACCTGTTCGCCATCGGTGTTGCGGTGGTAGCAAGCCATTGTAATAAAAAATAAATTCTCTCTAGAACATTTGGCATCTATCGGCACGTAGAGTTTTGGCGGTGGCGGGCTGCCTGACGGACCTGGGCCATATTGCTCCGACCAATTTTTCAATGTACCTTCACAGCCAATGAGGCGGTACCGAGAGCGCGGCGACGATTGGCAGGGTAGGAAGAACGCATCTGAGCGACAGCATGGTCTCGATGCCCTCGCCGGCCGCCATGACTTCACCCGTCATGCCAAATCGAACCGCGTGGCCCAGAAGATCACCAACGCCCGCCTGGAGCTGTCGATCGGCGCCTTGCCGAGCATCTGCCCGGTGAAGCCGCCGGGATCGAGCCAGGTGCGGTGCACCCCGGTCCGACGGCCTGCGAGACCGGTGACGGAAGCGATCATCGCGGGCCAGGTCGCAGTCGGGCCGTGACCGTCCGGCCCCCTCAACGACTCCCTTAGCCGGACAAACATTGAGCAGCCAGGATTGTTGCGGACATCGCCCATAAGCCAATAGCCGCCCTCCCGTCGGCCGCAGGAGGTAATGGTGGCACACGGCCTCGGCTTGCTGTCCAAGGCGTTGTGCACGTTATCGGCCATGATGGCCCTCGAAAGAAAAAGGCCCGCCGTCTCCGGCAGGCCTGTTGCGCTTCACAGCTATTCGGCCGCGATCATCGGCTCGCCAGCGGCGTCATTGTGAACGGTCGGCCCGTCTTTGTCTTCCAGCAGTTCTACGCTGGGCTGCCCTGAAATATCTTCGGCCGCCGGCGCCTGGCTGTGCCCCGAGACACGGTCGGGCGTGCGAACCCCCTGGGGCAGCCAGCAGCGTTTCTGTCTCGGCCGCCATATCGCCTTTTCAGATGCTCGATCCGATCGGCGGCACGCTGGCCGTTCGCTTGAGCCGCTGCCTGTAGGATTCGGGCCTTTGTCACTCGGCCGAGGAAATTGCCCACGGCAGGTTTCCACCGGCGGCCGCCATGTCGAGGTCGACTGCCTGCGCGACGCCGCGAATGCCCGCGGCCGCCGGTTCCAGGGTTCGTACGCGGCGTTCACCGCGAGGCTGACGATGTGGGCGAACAGGGACGACTGGCTGTCGTCGTCCCAGTTCTGCAGCGCATCCCAGAGTTCGGCGGATCCCTTGGGAAGTGCCTCTGCCCAGCTGTCGTGACGTGCACGGGCCGTCTCGGCTGACGCGCTGCTGTTGAGCCCCGGCGTCCGCTCCGCCTGTGCACGGCGGCATAGAAGTCGGACAGGGAAAGTTAGCGCTCGTCAGCGGGCCTCGAAAACCATTCGGAGGCCACACGGCTTTTCCGCTCGCCGCGGCTCACATCCCCCTTATACCCGCCAGCGCGTTGCGGGGGGCGAGCGGTAACCTGCGCGTGCGGGCCTGCCATTGCCTGTCGGCCGAATTTCGGTAATGTCATGCAAAATCCCTGATGTAGGATAAAATGGCGGAAATCCAGAATACTCTAGCCGCCGAGCAGGTGCGCTCGGCGCGCGCACTCCTGCAATGGTCGCAAGGCGACCTGGCAAAGGCGGCCGGCGTCGCGGTCTCGACCATAGCCGATTTCGAAAAGGGCCAGCGGGTTCCGATTGTCAACAATCTCAGCGCCATGCGCGGCGCTCTGGAGGCTGCGGGCGTGCGCTTCAGCCCAGGCGGCGCGTCGCTCTTGCAGCAGCTTAGCCTCTTTCTCATGAGTGAGGCCACGGGGGCCGAATTGCAGGTTGGCTACACGGAGGAGGCATTCACCGCGGTGGGGGTATTGCTTTCCGTCTTCGGCAAGGTCGAGGGCGAGAAGGCGTTTATCGAACCTGTGCAGATGGCAACAGCCGCTCTCAAGCAGGATCTGGAGCGGCTTGTAGTCAAGCATAGCGCGACGGTGCCTCAACTTCACCAACTGAAGAAATTCGTTTACGTCCTGCGCGACGACGAATTTTTCCTCGTGCTTCCCGACAGGGCCGACACGACGGCTGAACAGCTTGAGCGCGAACGGCTTGTCTATCGCCTGAACCATCCCAACGAGCCGCACGAGCCTGGCGGCGCGCGCGATCTGTTTGGGCTCTTGTTTACTCGCTACGACATGTCCTCGCCGCGAACCGACAGGCCAACTGTGATCGGAAAGGCGCCTCGCGCCCGTTTGAAATGCCGCTTCTGCGGCCGGACGGCGGCAGACGGCGCGACCTTCAAAAGTGCCGCCCATGCAATCCCGACCGCCTTGGGCAATGATCATTTGAAGCTCGCCAACGAATGTGACGAATGCAACAATTTCTTCGGACGGCAGACCGAGCCCTCGCTGGTAGCGATGCTCGATATTCAGCGCGCCTTCCTCGGCACCCAAGGGCGGGGAAAGAAGGACGGCCGTCCGGAACTGCAATTCGCTGAAGGCAAGGTCTTCCACGATGGCCAGAAGCTGACCGTTGCGTCGAAGGAAGTGGCGCGGGACGAGACGACGGGGACGATCTCGGTCCAGCTCGGCAAAGGCTCGCCTATGGTTCCGATCGCGGCGTATAAGGCGCTGGTCAAGATCGTGCTCTCGGTCATCGATGCCAGGGAGCTTCCGCACCTGAGGCGGACCATCGAGTGGCTGCGCTATGGCCGGCATCACGGCCAGATCCTCCCGACCGTAGCAGCCAGCATCGTCGACTTTTCGCCCAATCCATCCGCGCAGATCGCTGTCTATCGCCGGAAGGACGAGGCGTCACGGCTGCCGCACGTCATCGGCGAGTTCCGATTGGGCTGCTTCATCTACGTTTTCGCTGTGCCGCTGTCGGACCGGGACTCATGGGATCTTATCGGGTTTTTCGATGACGCGCTGTTTCGCGACACCTTTAAGCATTACGCGCTTGTTGCAAACTGGTCGCAGCACGATTTGAATGGGCAGGCGAAGATATTCCTGGCACCGCGGATCAACTTTGTGCCGCGAAAGCCCTAAGCGTCGAAATCCCGAAATTTCTGCATACCGATGCGGCACCCTCGGCGCGCGAGCGGTCCATGGGTCGGTCCGACTCCTTGACGCTTCAGGGCCCGCCTGGTCGGCGGGGCCCTTTGGCCGCTTCAGTCGGCGCGCCGGACCGATTGGCGCAGATCGGTGCGGTGAAGCTCGGGTCGTCGAGCTTCAGCCCGAGGTAATCGCGGCCGTCGTTGGAGCGCTTGGACCAGGCGGCGCCGATCTCAGCGCGGCAACGAGGACGCGGTGGCTGGGCGCGTTTTCTCCATTGGCCCGCTCGTGCCTCACATGAGGGATCACTCGTCAAGCTGTGGCTCTGAGCTGCTGAGTGGCCGGTTTCTGGAGGACGCCCCGCTGGGTGCGAGGCGTCCTGACAGGGTGCTCAGTCGCCGTTGCGGCGGTTCGGACGTGACCAGATGAGGCTGTAGCCCTGACCGTCCTCACCCTCGACGAGGTTCGCGTAGATCGGGGCAGTGAAGCTGGGATCATCGAGCTTGAGACCCAGGTAGCTGCGACCCTCGTTAGACTGCTTGGACCAGGCGGCCCCGATTTCGATCCGACCGACAAAGACCCGGTGGCTGGGAGCGTTTTCGCCGCTGGAGCGCGTATCGGGAACGATACGGACCTTCTTGGCCTGGAGGGAGAGGGTGACGATCTCACCGCTGAACTCGTTGTTATCCGATTGCTGGAAGTTGCCGATGGTAGCCATTGTCGTTCTCCTGACTGGTTGCCGAAGCCGCCCTGTGCGGCCTCGATAGCGGTCGTGAGGCGACGATCGGGCCGACTGCATCCTATGGACCGCAGCGTGAGCGGAGGACGGCGGCAGCCGAGCTTGTTGTCCCGCGAGGAATGCGGCAAAGCCGCAGGGGAAGAAGGTCGGCGAAGCCGTTGCAGGCAGAGGCCCGACCGGCGCCAGACCAGCCAGTAGAGAGGCCGTACAGGGAGGATTCCAGCATCAGTCCCACGAGAACGATGCTGGCCATTGGCCCTTCAGCCATGCATCGGCACAAGCAGCGCGATCCCTACCGCCACATGAACCTGAGGTCTGAGCCCGTTTCCTGATCCGCGCGTTTGCACGTATCAACCTCACATCCGGTCGCCGCTCGAGCGGCTGCACCATAATCCCGCCTGCGGCGGCAAGGGCTCAGGAGGACGAGACCAGTCTCGATGACGGCGTCAAAGCCATGCCGCAATGCGGTCGTCCACCCTGGTTCCGGCGGGGCTGATCAGGCCCTGGCCGAACTGAAATGCGATCAAATCGTCATGGTCTGACAAACGCTCCTTCGATCACCACGCCGGCGCTGACGTATTTCCATAGAGCCACCACCAGCTTGCGGGCCAATGCGGTGATCATCACCTTTTTGAAGCGTCCGCCATTTTGGGCGACTCGTTCGTTGAACCAGCGGCTGAGCGCTGAGGCGGGCTGGTGCCGCAACCAGAGCCACGCCATTTCCAGCAGCGTCGATCGCAGGCGCGGATTTCCGGATTTTCGATCCCCTGTTCCCGGTCGATCGACCCGCTTTGCCATGGCGCATCAAGGCCGGCCTCTTGAATGATGACGAACGGATAGTCTCGGCCGGTTCGGTCACGAGCCTTTTGCTTCAAAAGAGTGAGGCGGCCAAGAAGCCCAGCAATATCCCCGCCGGGGATGGAATGGCGCGATAGCTTCTCGCCAGCTCCCGGTGAGATGGAGGTGATCAACCAGGTCTTCTTGCTCAACTCCACCGACACGAAGATCG
The DNA here is from genome assembly GCF_040317865.1 of Mesorhizobium sp. M1365. Taxonomy (NCBI): domain Bacteria; kingdom Pseudomonadati; phylum Pseudomonadota; class Alphaproteobacteria; order Hyphomicrobiales; family Phyllobacteriaceae; genus Mesorhizobium; species Mesorhizobium sp. M1365. The sequence goes on along the minus strand of NZ_JAMYLG010000051.1, from coordinate 20,802 downwards.
CATCAAGCTCCCTGTGCGCCGCATTTTCTTGAATACCGTCCTGCGTCATCTCCTGCTCCTTTCCGCAACGGCCAACAATGCCTGCTGCATCAGAGCAGGTCGTAGCCATTACTCATAGGATCTCGATGGCGATCGGAGGGACCATGGTGGTCGGCCCGCGCACCCCTTGGGGCCAGGACAGCAAAGGAGGGCTTTCTTGCCTCGCGAGGAATGGCGGCCTTAGCCGGCAGGGGAAGAAAGTTCGACGCCGGCCGTTGCGCCGGGCGATCGAGGCGTCAGCCGGACTTGGTCTAGCGGGCCATTTCAGAGGCCGCAGGAGCACGGAGGGACCGACGAGGCATCTCGTGACCTCGAGACGCCAGCACATCGATGCCAACGGGCAGAACCAAGTGGGTTGGCTTGACGGTCGTCGATATCCCGCTGCAGCGTGACGCAAAGCAGTACTCGATCTGTTTCGAAGTCGATGCGCAACAAAGTCGATCAACCTGTCCATGAGAAAACCGTGGCAGTGCCTCATGGGAAAGTTCGAAGGGCTGAGGGATTTCGCTGACGATCGCGCGATTGCTTTGAAGGCAATGCGCAGGCGGATCGGCGCTCAGCAAATGGTCCTCTCCATGTCGAATTGCCCGTCTGGCATTGTAAATGCGGCGTCACTGGGCAGGACACGATTGCGATATTCGTGACTTCTAATTTGCGCTATACTGAATATCCCATCGAGTAGGTGCTCCAAGATGATAGATTCAGAAGTATTTGAGTTCGTCGAGCGCTGCAACAAACACACCGCGACCGGGCCGCTGCTCGGCGACCTTCTGGAGACCGTCAAGAGCCTCGGCTTCGAGCACCTCATTCTCAGCGGGGTTCCGCTCGGAGGCCAGAAGCTTGCTCCGATGGTCGAGCTGAATGGCTGGCCGCCGGGCTGGTTCGAGCGCTATGTCGAGGCCGAGCATGCGGCGGTCGACGGCGTGTGCATCTACTCCGCCAAAACATTGAAGCCCTTCCTGTGGGCCGACGTTCCAGCGAAATGGACAGAGACCGAGGGCTCGCGGCGGGTGGCGGGCGAGGCGAGCGAGTTCGGCATCTGCAGCGGCTTTGCCGTGCCGATGCTCAGTGTCCACCATTGGCAGTCTGTTCTGTCTTTCGCCTCATCGCAAAAGACTTGCAAGCTTTCGCAGCGCCAGCAGGTGCAGTTGGTGACAATGGCGGTCTATGCCGGCATGTCGATCCAGGCACTGACTGACACCGATGGGGAGGCTGACGGCATCCTGTCGGACCGCGAAAAGGAGGTGCTGTTGTGGGCGGCCGCCGGGAAGACATCGTCCGAAACGTCCCAGATCCTGGGGCTGACCGAGCGAACCGTGAAATGGCACGCGACCAGGGCCCGCGAGGCGTTCGGCGTCGCCACGACCACCCAGGCCGTGATTGAGGCCGTCCGCCGGCGCTTGATCCATCCTTGAGCTTGTCAACTGTCCGATCGGACAGGTGACGTATTTTAGCAACGCTGCAATCATCGTCGGCAAGAACGATCGGGGGATCGCACGATGATTGCGGCACATGTCATCAATGCGCACAACAAGCATCTCTACCAAGACGAATTCGAAGAGTTCCTGCGCCGGCGGCACGATTTCTTTGTGCATCAAAAAGGCTGGCGCCCTCCAAGCCCGGACGGCCGCGAGCTGGACCAGTTCGACACCGACGCCGCCACCTACCTGCTTGGCATGGAAGATGGCCGCGTCGTGACCTCGGCTCGATTGATTCCAACGAGCGAGCCGCACATGGTCTCGGAGGTTTTTCCTCATCTGTGCGAGACCACGGGTGTTCCCAGGCGCCCCGATTGGGCTGAATGGACCCGAACCTTCGTCGTCCCCGACAAACGTTCGACCAGCTTGCGCGGAACGCTGACGCAGCTTTGCTGTGCTGTCATGGAATATGCGCTCGACGAAGGCTTGAGCGCGGTCGGCGGTGTCCAGGAAACCTACTTTATGCCCCACCATGGCGCGCTGAAATGGCGGGCCGTGCCCTTGGGCATGGCAAGGGAACAGGACGGCGAATGGTATATCGTCGCCTATATCGACGTGACCGAGACCGCACTTAAAAGTGTGCGCAAGATCCTCGACATCGATCACTCGCTCCTCGTCCGCCGCGGGAAGCAATTGCCCTTCTTGAAAGCATCTGAGACGCATTCTCCGCATCGAGCCAACAAGGAGGCCTGAGCGCCGCGAGGCGCGAAGGCGGTGCCGGGCTGACCGGGGACGGAGATTGTCGGAAGCATTCGCCCGAAGGAGGTATCACGACGATGGCACTCAGGATCCGCCGCTCGCTTGAGGCAATTCAGGACGAGTACGCTGCCGGGAACACAAAGACCCTCGACGCGCTGATGCGCGCCTGGAAGGGGATAAAGGATCTGCCGCCGGACGACCCGAATTCGTTTTTCATGATTGGCGGATTTCACGGCGAGCCTTTCCGTGGAGCCGGATGGGGAAGCTCGGCTTACTGGGGCGGCTATTGCAACCACGGCAATGTGCTCTTTCCGACGTGGCACAGGGCCTACCTGATGCGGATCGAAGATGCCCTTCGAAGCATCCCGGGCTGCGAGGACGTCACACTGCCTTTCTGGGACGAAACCAGCGAGGCTTCATTGGCCGCGGGCATCCCTTGGGCCTTGACCAACGAGGCCTACAAACTGGATGGCAAGACGATCCCCAACCCGCTCAAGTCGTTTGTCTTTCCCCGCAATATTTTCGACCGCCTCAGCTCCATTCCAGATGCCGACTACAGCAAGCCGAAAGGATACGAAACTGTTCGCTATCCGCTATCGGGGCTGGTGGGGACCGATGCCGACAAAGCCGCGACCGCCGCCCACAATGCGCAGTACACCGACAAGGCTAGAAACGCCGACCTGCTCAATGCAAACGTCGTCAACTGGCTGACCTCGACGATCATCATCGATGGCAAGCCGCTGCCTGGAAACAGCGTTTTGACAAAATACGCCCGCTGCCTGGACGCTCCGAACTACACCGTGTTCTCCAACACGACGTCGCAGACGGAATGGCGTGACGTGAAGGGTGAACAGGTCGTTTCGCTGGAAAGCCCACACAACTCGATCCATCTGGCAGTCGGCGGCTTTGACCTCCCGAACAACCAGGTTTTCTCCCCGATATCGGGAGCCAACGGAGACATGGGGGAGAATGATACGGCCGGCCTCGATCCGATCTTCTTCTTCCATCACTGCTTTGTCGATCGCATGTTCTGGCTGTGGCAGCAGAAGCATATGGCGACCGACCACCTTGAAATCATCCCGCAATATCCGGGCACGAACTCAGTCGACTCGCAAGGCCCCGCGCCTGGCATCACGCCCAATTCATGGCTGACCCTGGAATCCCCGCTTGATCCATTTCGACTGACTGATGCAGGCAAGGAGCGCCCTTACACTTCGCTCGACTGCATCAACATAGAAAAGCAAATGGGATATACCTATGGCGAGGGTTCAATCCCGTCATTGCCCGCGGCGTTCGATGGCGCTCAGATGAGTACGCGCGAGATCAAAGTTGGCGGCATCAACCGGGCGCGCATTCCAGGGTCGTTTCTGGTCTCTGCCTTCCTGACCGTCAATGGAGAACGCCACCATGTCGGCACGGAGGCCATCCTGAGCCGCTGGCATGTCGATGGATGTGCGAACTGCCAGGCCCATGTCGAGGCGAAGGCTTTCATGAGCCTCCATTCATTTGCGGCTTCGACGGTCCAAAATGCCCAGTTTGAAATCGAGGTGCGCACCCGCGATGGGTTCCTGAAGGGCCCACCGGCAGCGCCTGCCAGCGGCGGCAAGGCGTTCACTTTCGAGGTCCGCTGAGACTTGAGGTAAAAGCGCTTTTAACGGAGGCCTGCCATGCCAGAGAAATTCCCAGCCGTCGGTCACCGGTATCTTGTCGACTTCAAGGCATTCCGCGTTGAGCTCGTCTTCGCGTCGGAAACCTCCATGACCTACTACAATCTCAATGCAAAGGGCGAGCATGTCGGGCAAGAGACGGTGACGGTTGCGATCGACCCCGTACGTGACGACCTCTTCCTCGTCACCTGGACGGAATCCGACAAGACCACGGTCGTCCACCTGGAAGACTACCGCCTGAACCGGATTGTGACGAACATCACAGACCCCACGACCGGACTGTCCAGATTCGAGGGAGCTATGACCAGGCTCGACTGAGCGTAGAGCAGTTGCCGGCCGGTTGCGCGCAACCTTCGAGCGCAGCTCCGGCCGCGGCACATGATGAATGGGGCAAGGCCAGGAAAAACTGCGGCCGGTCCGATAGGGGTGCTTCATGCCAGAAACCAGGATTGCGGCAGTTTTCTTCGACCTCGGCGATACACTTGGCACGCCCGTCATAGGCGGGTCGCCGCCCCGTCTCACGGGCTTCGACGCGTTTCCTTACTCACGGCCGGTCATTGCTGGCCTGAAATCCCAAGGTCTGAAGCTGGGCATCATTTCCAACACGGGCCAGGAGAAGGGGCCGACCATCAATGCCGTGCTGGCGCCCACCGGTCTGCTTGACGGCCTGGCATCCGATCTCATCGTCTATAGCGGCGAGGAGGAGCCTCTGAAGGACGGCACGCCTGTAACCAAGAGCATCCCGGAAATCTTCAAGCGGGCAGCAAGGCGCGCCGGCCTGGCGCGCTCGCCGGCCAGATGCCTGTTTGTCGGCGAGGACGCCCGCGAGCGCGAAGTGGCCGCGTCCGCAGGATGGCAAGTTTGCCCTCATCCTCTCTTGGTCAAAGACGTGCTGGCGGGACAGGCACTGCGATTCCTAAGGGTCAGTGTCCCACGCGGCAAGGCGACCGCGCCCTGGCGCCAGGAACTGCAGAAATCCGGGTTCGTGCCGATGCAGATGTTTGGGCCCGATGGGACAGTGGTTTACGGATTGGCGAGCCAGCGGGCCGCGTTGGAACTGGCAGACATGCGGTTTGCAGTCGAATTCCTCGGCGAGCCGGACCTGCCGCTGACCAGCGACCTTTATCTGCTTCGCGACGATGTCGCCGAAAGGTCGGGTTTTCTGGCGCGAAAGGGCGAGGCGGCACGGGTCTTCAGTCCAGCTGGAATGGAGCACCTGATCGTTTCTGCGACCCCTGAAGGGATTGTCGCGGCGTTCCCGCCCGACGCCATCAACAAACTGGACACTTTCCATTTTGAGGGCGCGCGCCACGGACACAATCTCAGGCTTGGCCCGGATCCGCTGATATGGGAGCAAGTCCCAGCCATCGTCGCGCCGAGCGCGTTTGCCCTTGGGAAGCCTTCAATATCGCAGGCTGCTGCCGCAGCCTTCGCAACCATTGATGCCCGCGAGGTTCTCGGCATCATCCAGCGATACAGCGGGGCGGCTCCCCTTGATGGAGCGGGTGCTCCACCCATTGCAAGCAGGCACATCCGCCATGCCGACAACGCGCGCGCGGTCGCCCAGGCCGCCGCTGATCTCGAGAGCGCGGGGCAGGGCAGGCTGCAAGTCACGCTCCATCGCTTCAGCCATGTCGGGTTGGAGCTTTCCAATGTCGAGGCGGAATTGCCCGGACTGTCGCCGGAGCTCGTGTTGGTCACGGCGCATCTCGATTCCACGGCCGCCTTCCATGAACCCTACGCGCCTGAAACAGATCCGGCCCCAGGCGCCGACGACGATGGCAGCGGCATGGCGGCGGTGCTCGCGGTCGCCAGGCGCTTTGCCGATCTCGCCTCGACCGGACAACTGGCGCGAACGGCCCGGTTCGTGCTTTTCAACGCCGAAGAGCAGGGCCTGATCGGCAGCCAGGCCTATGCGCGCCGATCCAAGGCGCGCGGCGAAACGATCGCTGCCGTCTTGCAGATGGATATGATCGGCTACAACAAGCTTGAGCCACGCGCCTGGGAAGCTCATGCCGGTTTCGAGGCCTCGCCATCGGTCGAAGGTCAATCACGCGCGCTTGCAGAGCTGATCCAGGCGGTTGCCTTGGACGTCTCCCCGAACCTTCCTCCGGCGCAGATCTATCACAGCGCAACAGTCCCCGATGGCGACCTTGCCGCGGGGCGCAGCGACCATGCGGCGTTCCACGCCCAAGGCTACCCGGCAATCGTGGTTTGCGAGGACTTCTTTGTCGGCCCTGGCACGAACGCGCCGGCGCCGGAGGAAAATCCCAACTATCACCAGCCCGGCGACACGGTGGTCGACCCCGAATTTGCAGCCGACATAACCCGGGCGATCGGCGCCGCTGCGTGGATATCGGCCACGCAAACGTCCGCGGCACCTTCCAGCCTCCTCAATCCTTCGGAGAGAACCATGGCGACTTCGCGCGAACTTGATACCCGGCTGCGGCCGGCCGGCCAGAACGCAACGGCTCAACCTGCCACGGTGGTACCACCACCTGGACGGGCTTCCCAAAGCCGCAGGAATGCCGTTACCGGATCGCCTGCGGTCGTTGCCAGCATCGGGCAGGCGCCGGCGCAAAGGTCCTTGGTGGAGCGTGCCCTCGACTTTGCCCGATCACAGGCGTCGAATCTCGGCTTCACAGCCGGATCTCCCGCCGAGTTTGCTCCCGATCCAGTGGTGCAGCGAACCAGTTCGGGCGCCGCGGCAATTCATCTTAAGCAGCAATATCGCGGCCTGACCGTCTTCCAGATGTCGCGGACAGTCAGGTTCAGCCCGACCGGCGACGTTGTGGATGCCACAGGCGATACAGCCGCCATCCCGGATGGCGTCGATATAGAGCCGAAGCTTTCCATCGAAGATGCCGTGCTCGCCATGGCCAAACACCTTGCAACCACGGGTGCTGGGGAAAAAGTGCGCGATGCATACGGCCAGGAAGCGCCACTCCCGACAATCGACATAAAGGACTTCAAACCCCAAGTCGTAGCGGGCTTTCCACTGCCCTCGCGCGCTGCGGTTCTGGACAAGGGACCGTTTGAGAACCCCATCCCGGCCTATCTGCTGATCTTCAATCAGCCTGGCATGGCACGCCTAGCGTGGCATGCTGTCTTCACCTTCCCGGGCTACGCGGACCAGTACACGATGATGGTTGCGGCCGATAGCACGTCAGGCGAGATCCTTTACTGCAAGAGCTCAATAATGCGAGCGGCCGCTGAAGGCCGCGTATTCGAGTTTAGCCCTGGGGTGTCCGATCGTCGGCTGATCGAATTCCCGCGTCCGCTCAGCGACTATCCGGCCATGCCAAGCAGTCCGATCAGCGGATTTCCGGCAGATTGGGTGGATGCCGACAAGACCATCGGCAACTCGACAATTGCTACACTCAATATGACCACCACGTCGCTGGCCGGAAAATCCAAGAATGGCGTCATCGTTTTCGATCCTACAAAGGGCGACGGCGACGACCAGAAGCTCCTGAACATCTTCTATTTCTGCAATTACATGCATGACTTCCTGATGATCCTGGGCTTTGACGAGGCCAGCGGCAACTTCCAGCAGGTGAATTTCACCCGCACGGGCTCCGACAGGGATCCCGTGCGGGCACGCGCCCATAGCGGCGCGGTAAACGGGACTGCGAACATGGCCACCGGACCTGATGGCCTGCCGCCGCTGATGAACATGGGGTTGGTCGTTCAAACCGGGCGCCATACGGCTTTTGATGCCGACGTCGTGTTCCACGAATATGTCCATGGCCTCACCAACCGCCTGGTCGGCGGCCGGTTGAACGGGAACTCCATGGACAAGCTGCAAAGCGCTGGCCAGGGGGAGGGGTATAGCGACTACTACGCCCTGACGATCCAGAGCTTTTTCCGCAACAGCGAAAAGACGGTGACCGGTGAATGGGTCGCCGATCGGCCGGCGGGCATAAGGCGGGCACCTTATGATGATGCCTATCCGTTCACATACGGCGATCTGGCCCAGTTTCCCGAAGCTCATGACATCGGCGAAGTCTGGTGCGCTACCTTGATGATGATGACCCGCAAACTCCGCGCAGCCCTGGGCAACGATCAACAAGGCTATCGCCTCAGCTGGAGGATCGTAACCGATGGATTGAAGCTGACACCGGCAAATCCAACATTCCTCGATTCCCGCGACGCCATTTTGCGGGCGCTCAACGATCTCGCCACGACAAACCAGATCCCGCCTGCCACGCACAAGCTCGCACTTAGCTCAGCCTGGCAGGCATTTGCGCATTTCGGCATGGGCGCGCAGGCAAGCTCCGGCGATGCTGACGATGTAGGCAGCATCCACGGCGACTCATCCCTGCCTGCGGGTGTCTAGACTGGCAGCCCGCTCAAAATGGTTCATGCCCATGCCGACGCGACTTGGAAGCATTTGGCCATGGCGAACTGCGTGACGGACACGGCCTGCGTCGAGATGCAAAGGCTGCTGGCATGGGCGAGGTCCCGTGCACTGTTGCTTGTCCTGTGCCTTGTGGCCCTATCGTGGTTGATCATCGATGGCTCGCCGACGGAGCGGCGGGCCCTTGCCATAAATGCAGCCTTGCAGCGTGGCGAGATTGGCGGCCTGACCTTGTCCGAGACGGCTGTGCTTCAACAGCTGCTCCAGGACCTCGTGGCGTCAGCGGGCGTCAAACTGCCGGTTGTGCTTAACGAACCATTCAGCGGCCAAGCAGGAGCCGCGAAAGATCAAATCCGCGTCTTTACCACCAAGCCGACGGCGCGGCCCATGTCGGGGAATGGCAGGGGCAATGCATCCTATGACAGCATGCTGGACGCCATCTTTGTCGACCTCGACATTGTGAGGCCTGCCAAGGCGGTACAGATGTACGCCAACATCAGGATTTTCGACGGTAACGTGGGGGGATCGTACGGCTATCTCTCCTTCGTCTTCCTGCACGAGCTCGGCCATCGCGTCCTCCACCGCAACAGTGGAACGTCGCTCGATACCGTATTTCCAGCGGGCGGCAGCGTGGCCAAGAAATACGAGAACGAGGCTGATCTGTTCGCGCTTGCGGCGCTGCGCGCACACTTCCAGACGTCCCGATCAATCGGACGCTACGCGGGCCCCAGCAACGTGGACGACGAGGGGTTCACGGGCGCGCTTGCCCAGATGGTCGACGACAGCAACCGCAGCCTGCTATTCTCCTCCGTTCCCTATTCGCCATTCTACAGCGACGAGGCTCATCCGACCTTCCTTTCGCGCACCCTCGGGTTCCTTGCGGCAACATCCCTGGCTGAACGGGAACAGGCAAACTGGCTCATGCTCGTGCAGCAGGGGCTGCTGCGCATAAGCGATGTGGCCAAGCGGCCATTGTTGGAAATCCATGTCCCCGATACGATCTCCTCCGTCAGTTCCAACAAGGGCGGAATCGTGATCGTCGGCAAGGACCGCTCGAACTTTCTCGTCGACCGCAGCTCGGTTGAGGCATTCGACGCGGACGCCAGCGCAGCGCCGATTGTTGCAGCCGCTGCAGCGCCGAGGGCCGAGCCAGCCAGCCATCCGGCAGAGGCAAGCGATGCTTACGCCGCTGCCATGTCCCAGGTCGGATCAGATCTGTATTTGCGGCTAGTTGCGCCCGCGACTTCGCCACCGCGGGACGGGACGATATCGGCGCGCTCCCCCGCCCTCTTTGTCGAGGCACTCCTGGAGGCGGGGATAATCGCGGGCCAAGGTCTGGAACCCGAGAGCAAGAAACTGCTCAATGGCCTTGCGGCAGCTGGCCTGCCCGAGAGGACCGGCTTTATGCTTGTCGGTGCCGGCCATGGACGGATGCATGCACTGGTGTTCGATCTGACGAGCGAGCCCGATCATTTGATCGGCGTTGCATCCATCGAGGCAAACAACCTGTCGGCGCTCTCGATCGATCGGCTCGACCTGGAACCGCTGGAGCACAGTCTGGTCGGGCTCAAATTTCATGCCGTTCCGACGCCGGCCGGCATTGACTACTATGCCGTTGGCGACCGCTGGCAATCGCAGGGACCTGAAGTGACGGGCGCCGAAATTTGCGTCTGGAAGATCTCGAGCGCGCCGCCTGAGACCATCGTCTGCCATCCGGAGATCGCGGCCGCGGTTCCGGGCTGGCGCAATGGCAATGGCTGGCCGTATGGCGAGGTTCTGCTGATGGCGACGGTCTGGCTGGCGCCGGATCGGATCGTTGCCAATGTCCATGGGGACTCGGTTTACGCGTTCGATCTTACGCGCCGCCGGGCGAGCGTCGTGTTCCATCCCGGCGGGCTGAACATAGTGGCATTGTCCACGCAAGACGTACTTTTCTACGCAACGGGTGCCCACAAGGCATTTGTCGTGAAGCCGTGATCACATTGTTGGGCAACAGCAGGGAGGCGGAAGGGATATGAACACAGCCAACTGGAAGATCGCAGCAACGGTGGCAGCCATCGTCATTGGCTTCACGAGCTATTGGTTCCTTGCGCCGAGAGGTCAGTCCTTTGGTATGTTCGAGGCGGTCGACGGCGGAGGAACCATTCGGTTTGCACTCAGTTTCGCGGCCACGATTGCGGGGGTGATATGCGGATCCTTTTACCGCGAGCTGAAGGCAATGAAGGAGATGGGCATGCCGCAAATCCCAAACCTTCGGCTTTTCTTTGCAAGCACATTCCGTTCGGTGGACATGTGGCTTGGACTGGCCGGAGCCCCGATTGTCTATTCGCTGCTGTTGAAGGCAACTGATGGCATGAGCCTGCCTGGCCTGCTTACAGTTGCGCTGGAGAACGGCTTTTGCTGCCTGATCATCCTAAACGGCGTCGTCGGCAAGGCCGAGCGCCAAAATGCGCCAAACCTATGAGGTGCAACAAACTTTCCGCAACAACAGACCTGGATGGAGGACCTGGTTCAGCCGACGAAATCTGGCGGGCCGGGAGCGGCCTTGTCGTTGGTGAAGCAGTTGCTGGCTATAGGCATCAAGCAAGAAATATTTCGGCCGATGATGCCGTTTTCTCTTCCATTTTTCAGCAAAATTCTTTACATTGGCATGCGAAAGTACTGCACAGAAGTCAAGAATTAAAGTAATAGAAGAAAACATCGCCGCATTATTGGCGTTATGCTGGGTGTGTGACTTGTGTAAGTGGCCGATATTTTCGTGGCTGCCGTGTCTGGTGGGCCATGGTATCGGAATTGCTGGCGGGCGGCTTAGACGTCCGGGCAGGGGTTTAGCGACATGGCGTTCCCAGGCAGTGGCAACCTTTATTTGGCCGACTTCACGGCGTTTCGCGTCCAGCTCGATTTCGCTTCGGACATTTCGCTGACCTATACGGTTCTGGCTGCCGACGGCACGCCGCTGGGTTCCGAGACAGTGGCGATCAAGACTGAAGAAATCAGCGCAGGCATCTATCTTGTCACCTGGCAGGAGGCTAACAAGACGACGGTCGTCCATATTGAAGATTACGCCAAGCAGACCATCGTCACCAACATCACAAACCCGGATTTGACGTTTGAGCAGCATCACGGCAGGTTCACGCCTCTAGAGGCAAGGCCGGGGCAAGCGGTTGGATTTGCCCACGATATCGTGCCGCTGTTTCGGCCCGTCGATATCAATTGCATGCGGGCAAGGCACGTCTTGCTTGCCGACCTTGCCTGGATGGCGCAGCCCGCCAACGCGGCGCGGGTATTGTCAAAGCTCAGCGCCGGCGAAATGCCTCCCGGAGCCGCCTGGCCCCCGGAGAAGGTGAAGCTGTTTTCCGATTGGATAGACGGCGGCTATCAGCCGTAACTTGGGGAGGTATCGATGAAAGCCTTTGCTCGAGTCCTTTCAGCAGTTGTGGTATCGATGCTGCTAGGGGCAGGCGCAAGCTTGGCCGACCCTGGCAACATTCCGGTTGACCCCGCGTTGGCGATCAATCATCCGGACGAATTCAACTGGCGTCTGTTCGCGGATGTCAACAAGGATGCGCATCTGGCCAGCCGCCCCGGTGTGGCCATATGGGAGACATGGGCCGATGATCCTGGCACCTTCCCGGCGCCAGCGTCGCTGCCTGCCGGCAGCGCTCCTATGTGGCCCGACCCTGAGAAGGCGTGCGCAAGGCTGCGCTCGAACGTACAGCTGAACGCACTGAGGTCCAGAGCCTTCAAGCCGTTCGTCGTACCGTTTCCGGACAATAATCCTCATCAGCAGGAAACGCGCCGGAACAAGGCGACATTTGATTTCATTGTCGGGCAAAATCTCTGGAGCCGTGCCGGCCTGGCTGATCGGTTCAAGTCCGGGCAGCCGATTATAGCGCCGTCAGAATCGATCGAGGTGAAGGCAGACTGGCTCACCGCGTCGGCCGATGACAGCAAGCGATACCACGTCAGCGTCGATTGCAACGGCAAGAGCTGGAAGCTGGTGGGCCTCCACATCATCAGCAAGGCGCTTCCGAATTGGAGCTGGGCTACCTTCGAACATGTCGACAATGCCGGTCGCTGCGATTTCATCGGCTGCCACGACAGCTATGGCGCCACCGTGAGTTCGACATCGCCTCTGCAAAGCGCTGAGGGCGAGCCGGTGGTCGGCGGCACCTATCCAGCCGATGCAACCTGCAAGAAGACCGAGCCCCTGACAGGTATCTTCACAGCAGCCGGCCTCGACCAGGCGGTTTGGGGCAATTACTGCCTTAAAGGTTCCCAGGTTGATTTCACCACTTTGGCAGGCGAGCCCACGCGGCTTGGTAACTCGGTGACCGAGAAAGGATTTGTCCGGACATCGTCATGCATGTCTTGCCATTCACGCGCCTCCACCGATGCCGGCGGTCTCAGCGTCCTGTTTCCAGGTTTCGTCAAATTGGTTGGCGAGGCCGCTCAGGAGAACTCAGAAGGCCCGATCGGATCACCCGATCCCTTCTGGTTCAAGGCGACAGATCTGCAAGTGCTTTCCAGCAGACAGACTTCATCTGGGCTTTCGGGCTCGCCCGATAAATGGCTTCGGCAACCCGACCGCCGAGGTCGTGGGGCAGGCGCCGGGCTCCCGCATCGTGATTTCATCTATCGAGGAGAATAAGCATGGCTGTCCGCCGCGACGTCGCCGCCTTGGGAGCCGGTTGGAATCCGACCCTGGAATGGTATGCTCGAGCGGTGGCAGCAATGTCTGCCCGGCCTGTCACCGACCGCACCAGCTGGAGATACCTCGCGGCCATTCATGGAATTAGCGACTTTGGCGACGGCGACCCGTCCAACTGGCGAGGACAAGGCATAATCGGGCCGACCGAGGATGTTCCACCGCCGGGTGAGAGGCGCAGGATCTGGGACCAGTGCCAGCACCAGACGTGGTATTTCCTTCCTTGGCATCGCGGCTATCTGTGGGCCTTCGAGGCGATCGTTGCCAAGACCATTGCCGAGATTGGCGGGCCCGATGGCTGGGCGCTGCCCTACTGGAATTATCTCGACACCTCGAATCCCGACGCCCGCCGGATACCGCAGGCATTTCTCGACCCACTTACCCCCTCCGGCCAGCCCAATTTTCTGTCGGCCCCGCCGCGCCACGGCTTGACAGTACTGGGCCCGGTGCCAGGGACCATCAGCGACATCACCTTGGCCTCCATGAAGCAATCACGCTTCACCGCCGCACCCGGAACATTGGCCTTCGGCGGTGCCGCTACCCCATTTTGGCATAGCGGGGGAGGCGGCAGCGGTGCTGTGGAGCTCAATCCTCACAACAATGTCCATCTGATGGTGGGAGGCCTCATCACACCGGGCGGATTTATGACCGACCCCAACTTTGCTGCTCTCGACCCCATCTTCTGGCTCCACCACTGCAACATCGACCGGCTCTGGGAGGCGTGGCTCGGCCGGACGGGGAACGTCCAGGAGAACGGTGCGGCTTGGAGCGGGGGGCCGGCTCCGCGCAGCTTCGAAATGCCGGATGCCGCAGGCTCGCTCGCTACCTTCACGCCTGCGGACACCTTGCCTGGCAAGCGCCTTGCGCCTACTTATGATGAAGTCACCATCGGAACCGGTGCTCCTGCCGTGATCGCCGCCGCAGGAGCAGGAGGCGGTCAGATGCCTGCAACATTCTCGAACGCGCCACCGCCGGCTTCGCAAGTCATCGGATCAAGCGGAGGACAATTGAAGGTGGGCGCGGCGCCGAATTCGACTACTGTCGTGCTTACCCAGCAGGGTGCCCAGATCGCGGCAGGGCCTGTGCAACAGCGCTTGTTCCTCAATCTTGAGAATATCCGCGGAACGACGACGAGCGGTGTCTTGCGCGTCTATCTGGGAATGCCCGCGACCGCCGGGCACCCAAGTATTGCACCGATCGAAGTCGAGAGCGTCGCACTGTTCGGGCTTGCCAAGGCCTCAAAGTCCAACGGAGCCCATGCCGGAAACGGATTGGGCGTGTCGATCGATATCACCGATGCCGCACGCGCTCTAATGCTGGAAGCGCAAACCGGCCTTGACCGGCTGGAAGTGCGCGTGGAGCAACCGGCAGCGGCGAATCGGTCGGAAATCTCGGTCGATAACGTCACCGTTGTTAGCCAGCCCTTCGAATAGGACTGTTGGCGAGGTCAACCATCATGCGCCTTAGCCCGCTTAGTGCCATGCTGTTTGCGTCAGCCATAGCTGCGGTTGGCGTTTCTGTTGCCTTTCCCTTCCCGCTGCAATTTTCTTCCCTGTGCGGCGACCTGAGCCGGGTCGCCTTGAAGGACTTTCCAGCTCTATTGGACCCTGAGACTATAATTGCCCTCTTTTCGGGCTGGCTCGCCATGCTGGCCGCCATGATGCCGCCATTGCTTTTGCAGCCCTTGAATGTGGTGTGGAGATTGAGCCCCCGGACGCGCCGCGCCAGAGCGGTGGCTTTGTTTTGCACCAGTTACCTGACCATCTGGGCCGCACTGGGCCCGCTGCTCATTTCCGCCGCTATATCGATGCGGTCCCTGTTGGGCCTTGCCGCCTTGCCGGCAGCCATGGCGGCCTCCATGGTCTGGAGCGCCTCGCCGCTTTGCCAGGCCATGCGCAACCGCTGCCATCGAACACGCCATGTGGGCGCTGTCGGCATTGCCGCCGACTGTGACTGCCTGATCTTTGGCCTGACATACGGCCTGACGTGCGCGGGCGTTTGCTGGCCATGGATGGTGGCGGTCATGACAGTTGGAAAAGGACATACGATGGCAATGGCTGCCACGGCTGTCATATTGTTTGCCGACCGGAGCGCCTTTCCAGCATGCTCACGGTGGCAAGCGCCGCCGTTCCTGCGTTTCCTGCGGCCGCAGCCGCGCGCTCAGACGGCGTTGGGCAGATTGTAGGACTGTTCCTCGATCACCCGCCAGCCCTGAACCTTCTCGTTGACAAGCTCCTTAAGGCGCTCGCGATCGAGTTCATTGCGCGCCGGGACCGTGGCAAACACGCCCGAGCGGCCTGCTGGAGTGAGTTCGACATTATCGAAGCCGGGCAGGGTGGCCAGTTGTTCACGAAGACCTTGATAGTCGGGACCAACCACCTTGCCTGGCTTGTAGTCTTCCAACAATAGCAACTTAGCATTTCGCATTGGAGCACCCTGCCATCGGTTTTCAATAGGGGTAAATATAGGTCACCCTCGCTACGCCGGCAATCCGTACCCCTCATGCGCCACCTGGGGCAGGTTGAGCCGCTTGGCCCGCGCGATCAGCATTTGAAGCATGGCAGTGCTGCGCTCCGCAGTTCCGGCCATGTTCAGGATGTTGTTGTTGCCCGATAGCAGAAGCGCGAGAACACCCGCGACAAAAGGCGCGGCCATCGACGTGCCGGAGTTGAACCACCATTGGCCGCCTGGAAATGTCGAGACCACACCGTGTCCCGGCGCGGTGAACTGAACGCGCGGGCCGAAATTGGAAAACGAAGCCAAGAACACGGCCGGATCGATGGTTGAGCGCTGATTGCTGACATATTGTAGAAGCTCCGGGATATTGGGGAACGCGCCATCCCTTCCGATGGCGGTGACAGCTACGCATGGCGGCAATTGCGCAGGATAGCTCACTGGCGCGCCGAACCCATTGCCGGCCGCGGCAATGCAGACCACACCCTGGTTCCATGCGTCCGCGATGGCGGTGCGCACACCGTCGTCTTTCAGCGAAGGTCCTTCCAAGCTGAGATTGACGATATGGCATTGGTCCTCGATTGCCGCGCGGATCGAGTCGATGATGGGAAGGTTCTCGGCTCCTTTGACGCGTGCCGGGTCATCGGGAAAGACGCGGTAGCTTATGATGCGCGCCTCTGGGGCAATGCCGGCTGGGCCGTTATGGCCGGCACGGGCGGCGATGATGCCTGCCACATGGGTGCCATGGCCGGCGCGGTCGGCATTTGCCGGCCCCCAGTTCACCGGCCCTCCCGCATTTTCGTTCACGCCGGGTATATAGCAGCGAAGCAGCGCTATCGCGTCGGCCAGCGCCGGGTGGGTGTTGTCGACCCCGTTATCGATCAGGCCGACGATGACGTTCCGGCCGTTCTGGTGGATTCCAAAATCGGCTCCCCCCAGAAAGCGCTGCTTTGCATCGGCAAGAAAGACCGCGCCACTGGCATCGACGGCGGTTACCGCGCTCGGAAGCGCGGCAGGCTGGCCTTTCCTCGGCCGCTTGAACCCCGGCAGGCTGTACCTTGTGATCGGGACAATCCTAAAGCCCGGGTTGCTCGCCGCCAGGGCAAGCTTGGCGGCATCGGTCATTCGAACCATTGCCGGCCCATCCGCGAAGCGTTGCGATATCACCTCGAAATCGGGTTCCGAAACGGCGTCGGCGATTTCGGTTGCCGCCATTGCCGCGCCCGTGACAGCGGTATTTGCAGTGGCAAATCCGTGGAAGCTCTGCAGCCGCTGCTCCGTGAAGTGGACCAGCGACTTTCCACTGCCGTCCCGAAAGACGGCAGAATCCATGACCTTTCCAACGATGCCGGCTGTAGGAAGCACCGCATAGCGCTTTTTCTTGCTCTTCCGGATCATGCTGCCGCCCCCCGTGGAATACCGCGAGACGATCACGGGCAATTCCCCGCAATGCCCTGCGCAGTCTGCACATGATTGGCCAAATAGAGGGCAAAAACAAGGGTAGTCTTCGGAGCTCGCCTTTTTTGCGTTTCCCGGCATAGTTTTCCTTGGCGCAAGTAGACATGTCCGGCATAATCAAAGGATACTTCTTGAGATCAGATGGCGTCGGTCGCTCCTGGCAGGGCTCGGCGACGGGCAGGATGCTGTCCGGCGACAGCCAAAGGAGCGTGCGGCATGAAGCTCGGTATCCCTGTCTATGATGGCATCAATCTGCTCGATGTGGCGGGACCGCTGGAGATGTTTACTTGGGTAGACGAAGAGAAGGGGCTGCAGCCTCTGCTTCTGTCAATTGACGGCGCATCCGTGCTCAGCCTCAACAAGGTCCGCTTTGAAGTCCATGCAAGCTTTGCAGCAGCGCCCGAACTCGATGTACTTTGGGTTCCCGGCGGGGGTCCGATAGCGCTTGGCAATATGATGGCGGACGCGAACTCCCCCTATATCGCTTATCTCAGGCAAGTCGCTGAGAATGCAAAGTGGGTGTGTTCGGTTTGCGAGGGGGGCACTCCTGCTGGCACGTGCCGGACTGCTCGATGGGCATACCGCAACCACATATTGGAGGTTCGTGGATTGCCTGCGCCGTTTTCCAGAAATCACGGTTGATGATGGCCATCGCCGGTTTTGCGTATCGGGCAACCGGCTTACTGGCGGCGGGATATCCTCTGGCCTCGACGAGGCGCTGAAACTGATCGCATTGCTTTATGGCGAGGAGGCAGCGATCGGGGCTCAGATCGTAACGCAATATTTCCCCGAGCCGCCAGTCAACGGAGCAATTCCCTCTGAATTTCCTGCTTGCCCTGTCCATTGGTAGCAGAGGTCTCGGCGGCCTGCGATGAGGGCGAAGGTGCCCTAGAAGGCAATTCCGATCACAGCGGGCCGGCGCGGCATTGCAGGATTTACGGCGCGGCGGATGAACTTTCGTTTGCGGCACAGGGCAAAACGGCCATGGGCGAGCCTTGGGAAGGTGGAGATGCCAGATCTCGAAACGAGCAAGAAGCAGTCGTCGCAAAGGCGGATACAGGCTGCGATCGAGCTGCTCCACAGGGGTTGGCTGGATTGCGCGATCTCGTTTGCGGCGGCTGCCGAAGGCATTCTGCCGCCGACAGAGGATTCTCGTCTCTTTCAGATGCTTCAGCCCTGTCATGGAGACTTGGACATCAACCTGGTGATCAATTGGCTGGAGCACTGTGAGCGAGTTTGAGGCAGCATTAATTGTTGCCCGGGCAATAACGAAGTTCGTCGCGGTTTATCATCACGTTGCCAGGCTTTCGAAGACTTTCTTGTATGGGCCAATAAAGTAGGCCATCTGCCGGCATTTTTCGAACTGAACGATTACCGGCAGATACGCCTACTTATTAAGTCCGGGTGGGAAGGAGTATTGGAAGCCGAAGGATAGGTTCGCTTGGCATAGTTGTAAATCCGCGAACAATCTGAGAGGAAGTGAACATGGTCGATCTTACAGAAGACGGCGGTGCAAACTACGTAGTATCGATCACGGCGGATATCGTTTCGGCCTATGTCTCAAATAACCATCTCGCTTGCCTTCATCTCGGCGCGAAAAACATTCCGCGGGAGCGGCGGAGGGCGCGCAATCGTTCCGACGGGTTGCTGGCCTGCCTCGATGGGATCCACGACGCAGCGCTGGCTGGCTTGAAGGAGCACGATCGCCTGACGATGGCGAAAAGCCAGATGGAGCGGCGACTTCGTGAACGACGCCCCAGCTCAAAATTGCCAGACCTGGTCGAGCTGGTGCTGTCGCGGCCGCTGGTCTCGACCGGCATGATCCAGGAGCGGCTAAAAGTGACAAAACAGGGGGCACTCAACCTGGTCGGCGAGCTCGGCCTGCGCGAGATGACGGGCAGGGGAAGGTTTCGCGCCTGGGATCGTGTGATCGAACTTCCGTCCGGCAAAGTCATCGCACACTTTACGAACTTAACAAACTTGACGAACTTGCATTCTGAGTCCACATTGATGGAAACAGGAGGTTGCTGTCATGGCCGTTCCAAAGCGCAGCAATCATAGCGGGACCCCGTCCGATGCGGGAGTCGCCGCCCTGAGCTTCACCACAAAGCTGCCGGCACAGGCAGACTTCAAGAAGGTATTGCTCGAACGCTATCAGGAAGCGATCGCACGCAGCCGCAAGATCGGCCACCGCGTATCGTTCCGGGTAGAGGTCGATCCGGCGGCTGATGCGCAGACGATCACGCCGGTCGAAGAGCAACCGATCGCTTCGGATGTGTTTCCCCTCGAGGATACAGGCAAGCCCGATGCCGAACTCGAGGCGGCTCTTGCCGGAGCGCGCGCGCGTGGCCACAAGCGTGTCGCCGAAATTATCGCCGGCGAGGAGATGCTGAGCGCTGAAGCCTTCGCCAAGTTGCTTGGCACCTCGCGCGTGACAGTCAACGCCAGGCGGCAGAGTGGGCAGGTGCTCGGCATCGATGGCGCCAAACGCGGCTTCCGCTTTCCTGTCTGGCAGCTCGACAAGAACGGTCGTCCGTTCGGGGCATTGCAGGCGCTGCATGCCATGTTGGGCAACAGTGCCTGGGCCGTCTATCGGTTTCTGGTCTCGCGCCATGGCGCCCTCGATGGCCGGACCGGCCTTCGAGCCCTTCAACAAGGCGATGACGCCTCGCTGTTGGCCGCGGTGGAAGGCATGGCCAGGGGCGATTTTGACTGAATGCCCGGCGTTCCTCCTCCACCCGATTTCGGGCGCGCAAAGCTCGAAATCGAGACCATCCCGCGCAAACGGACATTCGGTCGGATCTACTGGAGCACCTTTCCCGATCCCCTGGGGTAATCTCCTCGAACGGACGCGCCACCTGCACCCACATTTAGTCCATCTCTGCCTCGGCAGCGATATGGCATCTGTCCGTCTGACCGTACCGAGCTTGCTCGGCGCCGACGCCATCATCGCGTTGGTTGAGGGCTTCCACGGCGCGGCGATGAATGAAGTGCGGCGGCGAAGAGACTGCTCGATCCGGCCGCGATGAACGCCTTGCCCGGGCCTGGCCCGAATATGTTCTTGGTCCCGAAAACCCGCTGACCTTCCTCGCGCCAGGGATGGACTGGTCGTTCTTCGGCGCCTGACGCCTAGCGCGCCAAGTATCGCGCCTATATGAAAAAAGGAGAGAACAGCAAGCACGTGGACTTCATAGAATGCCCGACCTCTTTGGCCCCGACGTCATGTGGATTGCTCAGCGGCATGGGCAGGATTGGCGGGATGAAACAGTTTTAACGGCCGCGGACTGGCTTGAGGGCCTAGTGCCCTCGGCCGAGTGGCAGGCGCGCGCCACCGCCGTCGAGGCGAAGTTCCAGGCCGCGAAGGCGGAGTGGGCGGAGGGGCGCCGCGTCCCGCTGTTCGATCCTCGTGACACGGTCGCCTGGTACCTGCACCAAGCGAGGCGCTATGCCGATCCAGAGTTGCGTCCGGACTACTTCCTGCCCGAGGGGTACCGGATCGCTCCGCTCATCCGGCGCATCGGGCAGCTGTTGCCGGGTTTTCGGGAGATCGACGGCGCCGAGGAGCGTGCTGTACGGCTGATGACCAAGAACCTATCGCAGCCGGACGATGGCATCTATGAACTGCTAGTGGCGGGCTCCTATCAGCGTCGAGGCTGGGACATGGTGTCCTTCGTATCCGAGGCCCCCGGCATAGGGAAGCGCCATGACCTACTCATTGGCTCCTCACGATCGCATTGTGTCAAGCGAAGTGAGGATTTGACCCCTGGGGCGAAACGAAGAACTGACCCCCTCATTGCTTTGCAGTTTCGTTGGTGTCGGGGGGGGGGGGGGGGGGGGGGGGGGGGGGAGGGGGCGCGGCGGAGGGGTGGGGGCGGCGGGGGGGCGGCGGGAGGGGGGGGGGGGGGAGGGTTGTTGGAAACGGAGGAGAACAAGGAGAGG
>NZ_JAMYLG010000050.1:0-33146 GCF_040317865.1 Mesorhizobium sp. M1365 | reverse complement strand
TTGGAATAGACCCCTATCCGGTGCGCACGGGAACGGACACGGTCGACTACGACATGATCGACCGAGCCGTGGCTGCAGCGGTGAAATCCGGCATCCCGATCAGCAACATCGTTCCGGTCTATCAGGCCTTCGGCGGCGGCAATTGGGAGACTTCCGATGGCGGCAGACAGGTCATGCCCACCGCCGAACAGATGCAAATCATGATCGATCATTGGGCCAAGCTGGTTCCGTCACCTGCCTTCGACTACACCTACAAATGGGGAACGCAGAACGGCGACACCGCATTAGAGAGCTCTCCGGAACTACAAGCCGTTTTCCGGGAGCACAACCTCGCAACGACTGGGACCGAACCGCCTCCCGTCGACACAAGCGACACCTTGTATGGCACCAGCGGCGACGATGTGTTTCACGGCGCCGGCGGCCACACGATGATCGGCTATGGCGGCAATGACACCTATTATGTCGATGACATCCGCGACAAGGAGATCGAGGCCGCGGGCGGCGGTACCGACAAAGCATTCGCCTCCGTAAGTCATGCCCTTGCGGTCGGCTCCGAGATCGAGTTTCTCACTACCAGCAACCCGTCAGGCACGACGGCAATCAACCTCACCGGCAACGAGTTCGCCCAGACCATCGTGGGCAATGCCGGTGCCAATGTCATCAATGGTGGCGGCGGTGGCGATATCATCAATGGCGGTGGCGGTGCCGACACCATGGCCGGTCAAGGCGGCAACGATACCTTTTATATCGATAACGCTGGGGATAGGGTAGTTGAGGGGGCGGGTGGTGGGACTGACAAGGTGCTTACTTCGGTGAGCCACGCGCTTTCAGCCGGCTCGGAGCTCGAGTTTCTCGCCACCAGCAACCCGTCAGGCACGACGGCAATCAACCTCACCGGCAACGAGTTCGCTCAGACCATCGTGGGCAATGCCGGCGCCAACGTCATCAATGGCGGCGGCGGTGGCGATATCATCAATGGCGGCGGCGGTGCCGACACGATGGCCGGCCAAGGCGGCAACGACACCTTCTACGTCGATAATACCGGCGACAGAGTTTACGAGGCGGTGGGCGGCGGCACCGACCGGGTCTTCACTTCGGTGAGCCACGCCCTGTTGGCCGGCTCGCAGATCGAGCTCCTCGCCACCACCAATCCGTCCGGTACGTCTGCAATCAACCTGACCGGCAACGCCTTTGCCCAGACAATCCAAGGCAATGCCGGCGCCAATGTCATCAATGGTGGCGGCGGTGCTGACATCTTGACCGGTAACGGAGGCAATGATGCATTCGTGTTCAACAGCGCCCTTGGAGCCGGCAATATCGACAAGGTCACCGACTTCAACAAGCTCCAGGACAAGATCCAGCTCGACGACGCCATTTTTGCCGGGCTTAAGTTGGGCGGCCTTTCATCCGATGCTTTCTTTGCTGGCACGGCTGCGCATGATAGCTCCGACCATATAATCTACAACAGTTCAACCGGAGCGCTCTCTTTCGACAGCGACGGCATCGGCGGCGCAGCTCAAATACAGTTCGCCACTCTCTCTCCAGGTCTGTCGCTTACGGCAGGTTCGTTCCTTGTGATCTGAACGACCCGGAACGGCGGACCTTCAATTCGAGACGGTCCGCCGCTCCGTCTTTGTTCAAGCACCGGATTTCCAAGCGAAGTAATCAGTCCGGGTGGCGCTCTTATCCTGGAGCTAGCGCGACGTACCCGTCATAAGGTTCGCCCGAAAAAATGGAATGGTATCGTCCTTGTCCCCATGATCCTTCGTAAAAGACGCTGGGATGGTTTCACTCAATGTCAATACTGAGATCTGGGGATAGCTCGCCAGCACCAAAAGCGCTGAAATGTCTGCAATTTGTCGCTGCCCTTGACGTTGAGCCGAGATGCGGAGCTCTATTCAACTCGCGAGCCTCAATTATGCACTTGTTGTCGCCGAGGAGGGCAGCTTTCTGCGCGCGGCGCGGCGCGCCGGGATCGATCACACTGCGCTCAGCCGGCGCATACGCGATCTCGAATACGCGATGGGAACGAGGATATTTCATCGCCATGCCCGCGGCGTTGGCCCAACCCCGGCCGGCGAGCGTTTCCTCGATCGTCTGCGCTCCGTGCTGCTCGAACTGGACAATACTCTGACGCTGGCCAGGACGGGCATCAAGGATGAACAACAAAGGCTTTCCATCGGCTCCAACGGACTCGTCCTCGCCGGGCGAGCGCTGGATGTAATCATCGAGTTCGGGAAATGTCATCCAAATGTGACCGTCAGGTTGATAGACGGGTCCTACCCCGAGCCTACCGCTGCTCTGGGCGGCATCCAGGTCGACGTCACCGTGACCTCCTCCTCGCGATCCAATGGCGGCCCATTCGAACTAATGTTGTGGAAGGATACTCTGGCCGTCGTTGCTGCTTCAAATCATTCTCTCGCAAACTGTCCCGTGATCGAGTGGTCGGAGCTACGCCAGGAGACGCTGCTTGTGCGCAGGGGCGAAGCATTTCTGCTCGCCGACGCTGTTGGAAATGGCGTGCAGCTTCCCGCAATCGTCGAACATCACGTCAGTGCGGGCATCCTTCTGCGCCTCGTCGGAAACGGTCTGGGAGTCGCTCTGATCTACGACGGAGATGCCAACGATGTTCCTGAAGATGCCGTCTGCCGTAAGCTGCGGATCGGGGGCAAGCCAATACAGATCTGCAATTTTGCCCGTTGGCGCCCGGACAACGCCAATCCTGCCCTGCCGATCTTCATCGCGTTCCTGCGCGATCGGTATCCGTCCTGACGCCGCAATGACCCGAATAGTCATCGCGCCTTCAGGGTTCGGGCTTTAGCAAAGGCTCTGTCCGTTGCCATGAACCGGGTCAGCATCGGCGCTATCAGCTTGCCGGATCGGCGACTATCTGTCCGGTCTCGCAGCCGAGCAATTCAGCATAGGCGACGAGACCGCGATGAACGGCGCCGGGCAGTTCGGCCGTGATCTTGACCGGACGGTCATCGGGAATGGCGGAGAGTTTCAGCTTGGCCATGACGGATCCTTCGGCGCCCCACCCGGTCAGGACCAAAGCCTTCGGCGATGCGCACCAGGTCGCTGAGCGCTGAACGGATTTGTGGCCAGGGGAACTCGGAGCATTCCTCCCATGCCTCGCCTTCGCGCAACACGGCATCGAGCTTGCCGGCCACGCCAGCGAGAGTCGTAGCGTGGGTGGTTGAGAAGGCTCCCAGAAGATCCTTCGCCCGGTCGCAAGCCTCGCGTTCGGCCCTGAGCGCAGCGGTGTAACCTGTCTCCTCGGCCGCCGCATTCCAGCGTGCTTGATGCATTGCGAACTCCGTTTCGGCCTTCTCTCGGAGAGCGGCCGTATCCGGCCCGTTGCCGAGCACTTCATTGAGCCCCTCGATCGAGTGGACCGTCACCTGCTCACCTTCGGGCACGCGGAGGGTCACACAAGGAAAGCCGACTTTCTCGGCAAGCCTTGTCTCTAAATGCTGCTGCTTGCGGCAAAGCCGCTCGGTCTGTTTGTGGACTCTCTCCCATTCCCGCCAAAGCGTCACTGCAGGATCAGAACGCACATTCGTGCTGCCGGCGCCGCTTGCTGGCGCGTTGCCTTCGAGCGTCCACGCGGTGGTGGCCACGACTGTTCCCTCAAGCACTCGCCTGCGGGTGACGTAAGGCAGAGTCGTGGTATTGTCGGAATCACCCATGATCCGAGCTCCATCAGCTTGGGTTGTGGTCAGGCTGACTGGAGTGTTGGCGCACTCCGGCCAGCCGCCGCACGTGCGATGCAAGTGCGGTGCACGTGCATATCTATGCGCCTTTTGAAACTGAATATCAAGCCGCAGAGCGAAAATGACAAAAAAGCCGTTCACCACCCGCCTTGATCCGCCGGTGTTGGCCTTGGCGCAACAGCTTGCAGAAGCGGAGCGGCGTTCTATCACCTCGGTGATAGAACTCGCATTGATCGAGTACGCGGAACGGCGCGGAATCAAGATAAGTGCGACGGAAAGGGAATAGTCAGAAGCGGGCTTGGACGCCGCCAAGGTACTGGGTTGGCGAGCACGCATGCGATCACATGGAGCAGAAATCAGCCGACGGCCCGGCTGGCCACGGGTACGTGACTGGCACGTTTCCGGCCCCTGCCCACGCTCGACCGCCACGGACCGGCCAACCAAATGCTGGCCGGCGTATCGCAGACCGGCACGCGCATTCTTCTTACAATCTCATCGAAAACAGGATCGACAAAACTCGTCACGGTCGATCTTCCAATGCGGACGACTCGCTGCCGACGAGTTCGGCAGCTAACCGACGTTGGCAGCACCAACGCGGCGGATTTCCCGACCCTTATTCCGCCGCTCCGCTCTCAGCGCGACGGTTGAGGACGATGAGGTTTTTTGCCCGGACCAGGCAATCGGGCTGCTCATTGCCGTAAGGGGGTCCGATTCTCATGATGAGACTCCGGCAAGAAGACCAGCTCGCTGAAGATGTCATCCCATTCGATATCGCCCCAACCGAGGAATAAGTGCAGGTCACCCAGACCTAGCGCTGCATTCTCCTGCGAGAGGTAGGTTCGATGGAGACCTTGTGGGCGCCCGAAGGAACCATGGACATGCGGGTGGCCCGTCACCGGCGCAATGGCCCGCAGCTGCTCACGGAAGTTCAGGCCGCGATGGGTCGATTCACTGTAAGCGTGACTGAGATCGATGAGCGCCACCAGGTTCAGATGGCTAACCGCCTTTGCCGTCTGCGCCACCTCGGCCCGCTCTGCTGGCACTGACCCGGGTCCATGGCGAAGAGGTTCTCGAAGGTGATGCGCACGTCATAGGGCTTGCAGAACTCGGCGAGCTCGAACACCGCTTCGCGTCGCGTTCCTCGAGACCAAGACCATCGAGCACCTGGTCGGTAAAAAGCCCGCTATGCTGGACAAGGGCGCGCATCGATCCGATCGCAAATTCGACCAGGGCCTTGGCAGCATCAATCTGGTAACGGTACACCGCCGGGTCTGTAAGGTTCGATGAGACGACGCGGTGAACTGTATAGCGGAAATCGAACTTCCTCGTCAGCGCGATAAGCCTCTCGGCTCTCTCGGGGACGACGCGACCACCGACCATGAGGTGAAGGGTCGTCAGTTCCAGTCCGACGGCTTCGACGCCATATCGGCAAAGCTGCGAAGTCCGCTGCAAGGCTCTCCATCTGCCGTTGGAAGAGACTGAGTTAAAACCTGCGGCGATAATGTTGCTCATAAGCATCCCCAATGACGGGCGGCCAGGAATGCCAGGCCGGTCCGGATCATTTGTCAGGTGAGATGGCAATTACGGAACGATGCCACTCTCGAAACGAGTCCTCGTTCACCCCAAGTGCGATCGAGCGATCTACGCTACTGCCAGTGCGCCTACATTAACTCGGATCGGACCGCGACGACCTCGAGTCTTACAAAGCAGACTGCCTGGCCCGAACCTGGAAGCTCTCAAGAGCACCTCTCGTTCAGACAGACTTGATACTGAGAGCCCCTTTCTCAAGCTAAACTATTACAGGTTGACGAAAATCACATCAGCCTCCAGAGCTGGAGGAACTGGCAAGATGCGCGGCATGAGGCAAATCAATTCGACCGCCGGAGGCCCTGCCGCTGCAGAGTTTCCGGGTTTGCGTTTCCTTGCTGTGGCGTGCTCGCAGATCCCAGGAAAAGACCGGTGAAGTTCGCAACACGTTGAATTCTCGGCGACACGCAGAGGTTACAGCTCGCCGTTATGTAGGCCGCAACGGCTCAGATCTGTCTGGGTTCGGTCCACTCGGCGCCCGAGAGGCGAAGATTTCGGGATCGAGGCGCTTGAGCCACTGCGCGCCAGACAGAGCGATCCGATCCGTGTCATACTGTCAGGCAAGACACTAGCAATTTGGGGGCCGCAGCAGATGAAAGAAGAGAACGACGTTCAGAAGTTGGTGCGCACGCTGCGGGCTCGAGCACCTGATGACGCGGCTGAATTGCTGGCCCGAGAATCTCCCGAGTTCATCCGCGACACACTAAAGCTGTTGCCGGACGGGCACGCCCGTAAGGTGGCCGAGCATTTGCCACCGCATATGCGGCCCATCAGGTCTCATGGCGGTGGCAAGGATTTCGCGGTCCCCGACTCGCTCGTCGAGCTGATGGACCCGATTCCCGCCAGCGTTCCTGTCGCGACGACGGTTGCCGCCGCAGTGGAGGCGGTCAGACGCGCCAAGGTGCCGACCGAGCTCACTTATCTCTACGTCACGGACGAGGGCAATAAACTGGTTGGCCTGGTGGTCCTGCGCGATCTGATGCTGAGCGAAGCGGACGCGACGGTGGATCAGATCATGCTGCCCAGGCCGTTCGCCCTTAATGTCGGTCTGTCTTTGAGCGATGCCTGCAAGGCAGCAGTACGCCGTCAGTACCCTGTCTATCCGGTGGTGGACGCGGAGAACCGGCTGCTCGGGCAGGTTCGCGGCTGGCGCTTGTTCGAGCAGCAAATCATCGAGATTTCCGCCCAGTCTGGCCAGATGGTGGGTGTCCAGAAGGAGGAGCGTTCTTTTACGCCGCTGTTTTCAGCCTTCTTGAAGCGTCATCCGTGGCTGCAGCTGAACCTGCTGACGGCCTTCATGGCCGCTTTCGTGGTCAGTTCATTTACAGGCACGATCGAGAAGATCGTCGCCCTGGCGGCGTTCCTCCCGGTCTTGGCCGGACAGAGCGGAAACACCGGCTGCCAGGCACTCGCTATGACGCTGCGTGGCCTTGCCCTGGGGGATGTGGACAAACGACCGAAGCTGCACCTGGTGATGCGGGAGGGCGCGCTCGGGATCGCCAACGGCGTGCTCGTCGGCCTTGTTGCGGCTGCGGCGATGTGGTTCTACGCCTCGCGGCAACCGGAATCGGCGGCCCAAGCGCCCATGCTGGCACTTGTGATCCTGCTTGCCATGTCTGGATCGTGTCTCATGTCCGGAATCTCCGGCGTGCTGATCCCGTTGGGCCTGCGCCGGGTCGGCGCTGATCCGGCGGTCGCTTCGGCGATCTTCCTCACCACCGTGACCGATATTGTAGGCATGGGCCTGATGCTGGGGCTGGCCACCATGCTCGTGCTGTAGCAAGACGCGTCCGGTGACGCGTCCCTGGGAGTCGGGGGCGATAAGCTGACCTCGTCGCGTTCAACGAAACAGCAAGAGCCAGGCCGCATCGCGCACGCGTCGTGAAAAGCACCTTCCGGCAGCTCTCCGACCCCTTGCGCAACGCGACGGAAGACCTTTGGATGAGCCGTGAGTGACCTTGAAGCCTCATTGGGTGACCAGATACGCGCAGAATCGCGCGAACAATATTAATCTTGTCGGCTGTGCGATGCGCCACTGATGATGATTTGAGTTAGTTGCCACTGGTGCCGAATACTTCATTATGTACAGCAACGCTGAGAAGATGTTTTGACAACCAGCGCAACCGAAATACGAATAAACCCGATCGTTTGTTGCGCCGCTGCAACAGCTGCTGAGACTCGCATGGTCTGGTGACAGTTCAGTCGCCTTTTTCTTGGAGTCGTGCTAAATCCTTCGCACTAGTCGGGTTTGGGGTGGGTTCTCGGCATGCAATCTTCGTTTCGAACGATCTTCGGCTTCGCCGCAGCGCTGCTTTGTACCGGCGTATTGCCGGCCGGCGCACAAGGTCTTTTTACGGCATATGACGATGCGTTTTCGGCCCGCATCGCCAGTCCGGCCGACAATGGAACGCTCGCTCAATTCGTCACGGTTGCCGTCAACGCGGGACAATACGATCAGGCGATCTCCTCAATCGAGCAGTATCTGATCAAATATCCCCGCGATGCGCGCGCCCGACTGGCGGCCAGCCGATTGTACTATCATGTCGGCTCCTATGAATTGGCCCGGCGGCAGGTGCAGTACGGCATCGAAGTCGGCGGTCTGACCGCAAGTGAGCAGCAGGAAGCCGTTCGCCTGCTCGCCCGCATCGAGCGCGCGTTGCGTGGCGTCACCTGGGAACTCGCCCTGACCGGCGGCGTGTTCAGCGCATTTACCGATTTTGAGCCCGGCGGGGCGCAGGACGACGACAGCTTCGTCTCGCCCTATGGGCGGGCGGAAGGCTTTGTCCGGTGGGACCTCGGCACGCCAAGCGCCGACGCTCTCGTCCTTTCAGGCTCATTGACCGCGACCCAGCGCTTTTTCACGGAAGACCTGTCGATTCCGGGCAGCGAGAAGACTTTTATCCACGGCAACGCAGCGATTACCTGGGACAAGGGGCTACCCAACAGTGGGATCGATTCGCTGCGCCTGCTGCTTTCGGCGTTTACCGTTACAGATCGTTTCGACAGCGATATCCACGAGACCGGCATCGGCGTCAGTGGGCGCTTTCTTGTGCGCCCGACGGTCGAAACGACGCTTTTCGCAGGCGGCGGCTACATCGATCTAAGCGCCTCGCAAGGCATTTTCGCCGATAGCAGGGTTTTCTATGAGGCAGGCGGCAGCTACCGCTTCCGCAATGGCCAGGCGCTCGGACTGCGGCTGGTCGGCTCGAATGACTTCGCCTCCGGATCTGGCGAAATCGGCCACAGCTACACGGGCGAGGTCCGCTATGGCGGCCTGTTGATGAACGTACCGGATCTTTTCGCATGGTCGCACCAGATCGCCTTTTCGGCCGGCCACAGCAACACTCCCGATCTGTCCGTCGGCATCGGCACAAATATCAAGAGCGACTTTTGGCGCATTGCCTCGGAAAGCGATTTTCAGCTGACGGAGGCGCAGAAGATCAGCGTCGATCTCGCCTATCGCGAAACCAACTTCGACATCGCCAACCGCGACCGAAAATCGTTCGAAATGCTCATGAGCTATACGTTGACGCTCAATTGAAAGAGGCCGCGATGAGGACCCCGTACCGTCAGATCGCCATTTTTATCGCCTGCCTTGCCTTTGCGGCACCATCCGCCGCTGAGACGGTCGGGTCGATGACGGCCTACCAGACCAACATCGTCCGCAACAACGGCGGGACAATGAACGTGGGGGCCGGCGTCGAACTCGGTGACCAGCTACGCAGCAATCCCACTGGTCTTGGAATGCTGGTGTTCCGGGACGAATCGAGCGCCAAGATTGGTCCGAACACCAGCCTGACGATCGACGAATTCGTCTACAATCCGGGCTCCGGATCGGGAAAGATCGACATCGGGATGAACAGTGGCCTGGCCCGGTTCTATGGCGGCCAGGTTTCGAAAGGCGGCGTCATGCAGGTTGCGACGCCGCATATGGTGCTCGGAGCCAGAGGCGGCATCATCGAAGTGCTGGTGGCAGCCGGCCAGACCGTCGGCATTCTGCGCGCCGGCCGCATGACCTGCACGATCAATGGCAAACGGCTGGTCATCACAAACCCGGGCTACGCCTGCACATCGGAAGATGGCAAGCTGCTGACCGGCTACGGCGGAATCGACACCTTCCCGATATTGGACAGCATCGACCGGATTGCCGGCACCGGCCTGCCAGGCGCACCGGGTCCGGGATTGGACGTAAGCGCACTTTGTGCGTCGGCACTCGGCGGCTCGCTCAAAATCTGCGACTCCACCGACGGCGCATTGCCAGGAGTGGTCATGGAGTTCCCCGACACCCCAACGCCACCCGTGGGCGGCGGCGTGAATAAGGGCGAGTGTGAGGGTGAGGGTTGCTGCAACTACTGCGAATAGGGCTGGCCGCACGACATGAGCCTCTTGGTCGGTTGGCGCTGGGCTGATTGGCGGCAAGCAGGCAGGCGCAAAGTATCCGGCCTTGTGGTCGTGCTCCTGCTGCTCGCTTGCCATTTGGCTTTTGACGGGCCGTTGTCGCGCCTGCGCGAACGCACGTACGACTTCTACCAGTTCCTCGCCCCACGCGAGGCGACGAGCAATCCTGTCGTGATCGTCTCGATAGACGACGCCAGCCTCAAGGCACATGGGCGATGGCCCTGGAACCGAGGCCTCTTGGCCGATCTGGTCGATGGCATCACCAAATCCGGTGCCGCGGTCATCGGGCTTGCGCTGGTCCTGCCCGAGGCCGACACCTCGCCTGAGGGCATCGCCGGAGACAAGCGCCTGGCAGCGGCACTGGCCAAAAATCGAACGGCGCTTGCTGTCAGCCTGGGCAACGAGGCGACGGTTTCAGAAGCAGGGCCCAAAGCTGGCTGGTCGATCGTCGGACAGGTACCCGACACACTTCCCGGCTTCGCCGGCCTGACCGGCTCGCTTGCCGAATTCTCCAACGCCGCCGCGGGCCTCGGCGTAATTCGCACCTTGCCCGATCCCGATGGCGTACTGCGCCATGTGCCGCTGCTGTGGCTTCGCAATACCGCTCAAGGCGTGCAGCTGTGGCCGTCCTTCGCGCTCGAGCTCCTGCGCCTTTACGCCGGGCAGGACGGCTACATAGCCCGGATGAATGCCGCCGGGTTCGACGCACTCAGGATGGCCGGCGCCATCGTGCCGCTCGAGGCGGAGGGGAGCATCCGCCTCTGGGAAACCGCCACGGATACGCCCCGTATATCTGCCAGCACTATCCTTTCGGGCGGCAGTGATCCGCGGCTGCGGGACGCCATCGCCATTGTCGATCTGTCGGCCGTGGGACTGACGCAGTACCTGCCCACCCCGACACGTCCAGCGCGACCAGGCGCGGACATCCACGCCGATGCAATCGTCCAGTTGCTTGCCGGGCGCTACCTGACAGAGCCGCCGCACGCGCGTACGGTGGAGCGGCTCTGGTTTGTCCTCAGTGCCGTCATTTTCATCGGACTTTCCGGAGTGCTCGCCGGGCGTGTCGTGCTTGGTGCCCTGGCTCTCGTGCTGCTGGCCGTCACGCCGTTCGTGTTCGGCGCTCTCGAATACAGCCTGCAGGGTGCACTCTATGACCCGCTGCAGCCGGCGCTTGCGACGATCCTGGTAGCCGGCTTCGAAGGCTATGTTCTCTACAGGCGCAGCGAGCAGCGCCGCTCCACCCTGGCACGGCAGTTCTCCCAGTATCTGTCGCCTTCCGTGGTGCAGCGCCTCGCAAGCTCAGACACCGAAGCGATCCTGTCCGGCGAGAAGCGCGAGATCACGATCCTGCTCAGCGACATACGCGGCTTCACGACGATGAGCGAACAACTCGATACCCAGGAAATCGCAAAGGTGGTCAACCACTTCCTCGGCATTGCGACCGATGAGATCCTCAAGCGCGACGGCACCATCGACAAGTTCATGGGCGACGCGGTGCTCGCTTTCTGGAACGCGCCGCTTGATCAGCCGGACCATCGCGAACGCGCGCTCGACGCGGGCCGTGCCCTGATCGAACGGGTGAAGCGTGAAGACGCCGCCTTCAGCGCGGACGGCCACCCCTCCATCGCAATCGGCGTCGCCATCGAGACGGGCATTTGCTCGGTAGGCAATTTCGGCTCCGAACGGCGTTTCGATTACACCGCGATCGGTTCGCCGGTGAACCGCACGGCTCGGCTCGAGTCGACGACCAAGAAGCTGGGCATCCCCCTGGTGCTTGGTCCCGGCTTTGCGGCAGGAGCATCGATGCCAGTCGTCCAGGCGGGCGCCTTTGAACTCCAGGGTTTCAAGGGCGAGGTGCCGGTTTTCACCGTTCCGGAGATGCAAGCTGCTCACCAAGCTATGAGCCGCGAAGTGGAGAGCCAACGTGGTGAGCAATCTGGCGCCCCTGCCGTGGTGGTTGGTTCGCCGCCATCCGTGCAAATGGCACCACCTGATCTTGCACCCCGAACCCGAAGCACACGCTGACCGGATCCAGCGGATCGCGGGTGCCGACCTGCTTTGTGAACTAATACTGCTGGGGAGGCCTAGGTGTCATCAAACGGCCCTTTAATTGCGGGTGGCTGTCAATCCGGATCAGCGCGACAGCCGATGAGACGCGGATAGACGGCGAAGGGATCCGTCGAGGTAAGCCCGGCAATGATTGTCGAGGCCGCCGAATTTTCGAGCGAGAAGATAGGCCGTGTTATCCAGTTCACCACGAATGGCAGCACGGCTTCGTTGAGTTCGCCGGCGCCATCATGTGGAGGCAGCGCGTGGTTCAGATTGTTTATCCTCGTCGCCGGATCATGCGCTCGGGATGTTCCCAAGAGCATCCAGCCGTAGCACTCCCCGAATGCCCTAACAAGAGAGTTCGCTGGGCCGGGATTATGGCCGTTATGAACCTGACGCAATCGATGCAGCTGGCGCTGGCCTCGTCGGGCGCGTGGGCGGTCTATCGACATCAATCGGTCGCCACGGATGTTGGAATGCGCATGCGTCGGCGTACGTAGCGCCTTGGGCATGTGGGCGTTGACAGTGACATGGCCGGAGCGACGTGTTTCAGACGCCGAGCAATTCCACGGACTGAGCACCAGAACCGACCCTCCCGACGGATTTTCGCGAGCTGGATTCCTCCCTCCCTCCTTATCAAAACCGCCGCTCGCGAATTCGCTGGCGAGTATATCTCCGGCATGATATACATATATCACTCAGAGGATATACAAATGCCGCTCTTCATTCGCGATCCCGACGTCGACGCCATGGCCGTCGAGCTGCAGCAGATTACCAAGGCGCGCAGCAAGACGGAGGCCGTCAGAACCGCCTTGCGCCACGAGATCGAGCGCAACCGCGGCAGCGTCCCGCTGCGCGAGAGACTTGCCAAAGTCAAGGAAATGGCGCGGCGGATCGGACCGGCCAACCCTGATTTCGATATGAAGAAATTCACCGACGAAATGTGGGGCGACGACTGATGTTCGTCGATGCCTCGGTGATCGTTGCCATTCTGAACGAGGAACCTGGCGCGGAAGAACTGGAAAAGCGGCTCGCGGCCGCGACCAAGCCGCTGTATATCTCCCCGCTCGTCCGGTTCGAGGCAGTCCAGGGTCTCGCGCGAGCGTCGGCCGAAGCCATCAAAAAGAACGCCAACCCCACGGCCAACATGCTGGCGCAAGCCCGTGATACCGTCGACGCCTTTTTGATCGAGATCGCCGGCAAAGAAATCATGATATCCGGCGACATCGGCGACCGGGCTATCGAAGCCAGCATGAAATACGGCAAAGCAGTCGGGCACAAAGCCGATCTCAATTTCGGCGATTGTTTTGCCTACGCCTGCGCGAAGGCTCACCGGCTTGCCCTGCTTTACAAGGGCAATGACTTTTCACAAACTGATCTGGCGTAAGGCTTTCCTGGCCTTGCATCGCGGCGCGAGAGCCATGCAGACGCTCGGTGTCGTAAGCCGACTATTCCCGCTGATTATGAGCGATGAAAGACGTCGACCATCCGGTTCGCGAGGTCCGCATCGTTCCCGGTCCGATGCGGTATGTCTGCGATGATGACGCGAGCAAAATCCGCTGTCGTTAACGTCTTAAAATGCGCGGATATTCAGCTTGCATCGGAGCTGCCTGTCTCAGAAATCGGCCGAGTGGCCGGATGACATGATGCTGCGTGGGATGCGCGAGCATTACCGGAAATCGAGCTTACCGACATTGTCCAGGTCATTGAGCACGAACCGCTCAAACCAGACGGCTGACGTCGGCTGATCGAGCTGTCCAAAACTGCGGGTCGGTTCTCCAGCCGATTGCGACCTTCTCGGCTCAGGGTGAACAGTGGTAGCGGCGAGGAGGAACTCGTCGCGCGCCTGAGGTTCGCCGCCGATCCATAGGCGCTGTCGGCGGCCAAATACTCCGGCTTCAGGCCGAAGCGGTCCGCGGTCCTGTCAATCCTGGTGCGCGCGGCTCCCACCTCAGCCTGCCGGATCGCGCGGGTCGCCTCGACGTCCAGGGTGACGCGTTGAGCGGTCACTCCGTTCACTACCCAAAGCTGTGCTTCTTCGTCCGTATGCGGAACTGATTGGAGGGTATCTCGCTGGCCACAAACTGCGCGGCATCCGTCCGCAGCTGTGATAGGTTCGGGTATGGGCATGCAATGACCGAAGTACGCAAGCTCGCGGCAATCCTGGTGGCGGACATCGTCGGCTTCAGCCGTCTGACGGCGAGTGACGAGGATCGTACGCTCGCTCGCATCCGCACGCTGCGAAGCGACCTCGTCGACCCGACCATCGCAGTTCATCGGGGTCGGGTCGTGAAGAGCACCGGCGATGGCGTGCTGTCCGAGTTTCGGAGCGGCGTTGACGCGGTCCGCTGCGCTATGGAGCTGCAGGTAGGGATGCTCGAGCGCAATTCCGGATTGCCGGCAGAGCGTCGAATTGAACTGCGCATCGGTATTCATATCGGCGATGTTGTCGAGGAAGCGGATGGCGACCTAATGGGCGATGGCGTCAATATCGCTGCTCGTCTGGAGGGCATGGCGAAGCCAGGAACCATCTGCCTGTCTGAAGATGCCTACCGTCAGGTGCGGAGCCGGCACGACCTCGCGATTTGTGATCTCGGCGAGAGAGTCCTTAAGAACATTGCTGAGCCGATGCGTGTTTATGCGCTGGAGGTCGGTACGCCTGCCCGTCGCGAACCACCTGTCTTAACCGGCGCCACACCGGCTCCGCTCGCCCTTCTCGACAAGCCGTCCATCGCCGTGCTGCCCTTCATCAACATGAGCGGCGACGCCGAACAGGAGTTCTTTACCGACGGCCTGACAGAGGACATCATCACCGATCTCTCCAATGTACCGGGCTTCTTCGTAATCGCCCGTAACTCCACCTTCGCCTACAAGGGCAAGCCTAGTGATGTCCGTCAGATCGCTCGCGATCTAGGGGTCAAGTACATACTTGAGGGCAGCGCGAGGCGGTCCGTCAAGCGTTTGCGTGTAAATGTGCAGCTGATCAACGCGGCGGAAGGCGGCAATCATGTCTGGGCCGAGCGTTTCGACCGCCAAATCGCCGACATCTTCGACGTTCAGGACGAGGTCACGCGACGCGTTGTTGAAGCGATTTCTGGCAAGCTCAGTGAAAGGAACATTGTTAGCCGTTTTCGACCGTCAAATCTCGAAGCCTATGATCTCTGTGTTAGGTCGCGAGGCAAATGGAACATTTCCAGATCAGACAACAGCGAGGCGCGTTCAGCTTTGGAACGTGCCGTTGCACTCGATCCAAACTACTGTGAAGCGCACAGCAATCTTGCCATCTCACTGCTGTTTGGCTGGATTATTTGGAGAGAACCACAGGTACCCAACCGCGCAAAGGCTCTGATGCACGCACAACGGGCCGTGGAAATCGATCCCGGCGATTCCAACGTTCGCAGGATCCTAGGCTGCGTTCAGCTTTTTGAGCGCAATTGGGATGAAGCAAAATCTCAATTCGATGCTGCCATTCGGATAAATCCCAACAATGCAGATGCGGTTGCATGGATTGGTGAGCTTCAAATCTACCTGGGCAAGCCGCAAGCGGCGCTGATAGCTTGCGCGGAGGCGCTGCGTTTAAATCCTCGTCCACCCGGTTGGTATTTCTGGATCGTGGGAATGGCGCAGATTTCCACCGGTCAGTACGAAGAAGCGGTCGTGTCCTTGAGCCGGGAAGAAACCTACGGGACAGGTTCGAGGGAGCACCTGATTGCCGCGCTTGCCCTTGGCGGCCGCTTGCCTGAGGCACAGGAGGAAGCCCGCCTATTTCTTGCGGGCAATCCAGGTTGGACGATCGGCGAACTAGTAGCGAACTTGCCATTTAGGAGCATGAGTGCTGCCCAGCCCTTTGTCGATGGCTGGCGTCTGGCGGGCTTGCCGGACTAGGCGTATTTCGGCGTTGGTGGAACCCCCGCACGCCACCAGGTGGCGGACGTAGCGGCACCGGCGCGAGTCCGCGAAAGCGCTATCGACCGCTCCATCCCTGCAAGTTGCCGTCTCGGTTCCGGCCGCGGCCGGTCGAAGGATACGCGACGACCTGAAGGTCGGCTGCTGGCGGATTTGTCGAAAACGTCCTCGGCCAAACCATTCAAGCGGCTTGCCAAGAACACTACGTCCTAGTGTTTTGCGTGCCCTCCCCGGTTGTCAGTCGCCGCGCATGGTCGCCTGGAACGTCGGCAGATGCTTCCTTTGTGCCTCGAGCATTTTCTCGCGATAGACGCCATAGATGACGTCGGTGTCGTGCAGTGTGACGCCGGCAATTGTCGGCGAGGCAAAAACCGGCAGTTCGATGCCGCGTTTCGAAAGCGCCTCGGCGGTGCGGGCGATCAGCTCATGCGCCAGGATCATGGCAAGCACGGTCGACGAACCGGAGACCGGCCGGCTCCAGCCCTCGACCGGCACGATGGCATCCTCGATCGGCGAGCAGGTGTCGATGACAAGGTCGGCGGCATCGGCAAGCCGTTTGCCGGAAGAGTGCGTCGCCGGCTTGTCGAGATTGTTCTTGCTGGTTATCGCAACGACGAAGATGCCGCGTTTTTTCGCATAGAGCGCGGTGTCGATGCCGGACGAATTGCGGCCGCTGTGGCCAAAGATGATGATCGAATCGCCTTTGTTCAGCGGCTGGTGATCGAGGAATTTCTCGGCGTATTTCTCGGTCCGCTCCAGCCACAGAAGTTCGCGCACGCCGCCGGCGCCGAGCACGTTATGCCACATGACACGCGGGTCGGTCAGCGGATTGAAGCCGACATAGCTGCCGTAGCGCGGAAACACTTCCTGGACCGGCAACACCGAGTGGCCCGAGCCGTAAAGATGAACCAACCCGCCGCTCTCGAGCGTGTCGGCAAAGCGGCTGGCCGCCTCGCCAAAGGCTTCGGCATTGGCTTTCGAGGCCTGTTCGATGAGGGCGGCAAGGCGAGGTATGTAGAGATCGGACACGTCGGTACTCCTGTTATGGGTCGGCTTCGGTAATGGCTCAGCTTCTTGCGGTTGGCGCGGCGCGACCGGCACGCAGCGTCGAGCGGATTTCGTAGCGGTCGCCGCGCATCACCGAGACGGTGAATTCGAACGGGCCACGCTCGTCGGTGGTGATGCGCTCGACCACGAAAGCGGGGCTCCCCGCAGGCAGATCGAGCAACTCGGCATCCGCCGTCCCGACCGCGCCAACACGGTAGTTTTCGCGCGCCGCGACCGGCACGATACCGTAATGGCGTTCCAACGCTTCGTAGAGCGAGCCCTGCAACAGGCCGGCATCGAGAAAGCCGGGCACGCGCGCGGCCGAGAGTTGCGCAGTCTGAATACCGATCGGTTCGTTGTTGCCAAGCCTGAGCCGCCGGATGCGCACCAGCGGGTCGCCCTCTTCGATCTCCAGCGCTCCGGCCGCGGCGGCATTGGCGGTGGTCAGGCTGCAGTCGAGCAAGCGCGAGCCGGCGACCACGCCCATATTGCCCATTTCCTGCGTGAAGCTGGTGAGTTCGCGGGTGCCGGCGACCAGCGTGGTGGAGCGCACGAAGGTGCCACGGCCATGTTCGCGCCTGAGCAGCCCGTGCTCTTCCAGATTGCGCAGCGCGTGGCGCAGCGTGATGCGGCTCACCCCGAACAGGGCGCACAGTCTATCTTCGGCCGGAATCTGGTCGCCGGTCGCCCAATCGCCACTCTTGACGATGGCGCGGATGGCCTCTTCCACCTGATACCAGAGCGGCTCGGGTCTTCGGCGGTCCGGTTGCTGAAAGCTCACTTGGCTCATCTAATCTGCCTCCACTGTGCTCCGGCGAGACCGGCCAGCGAGGCGCCGACGAGACCGGCGCGGGAGCCGAATTCGCCGGACCGCAGCACGACATCGCGCAGATGCGGCGGCAGCTGACGCCGCAATGCCGCAAGCAGCGGCGGCCCTACCACGTCCAGCGCATCGGCAAGCCCGCCGGAAATCAGGACCGCCTGGGTGTCAAGCAGCGCGACCGCACCCGCCAAGGCAGTGCCCAGCCGGCGCGCCGGCAGCTCCAATGCGTCAAGGGCGGCCGTCTTGCCACCCCGGGCCGCCTCGACCAGCCTGCCGCCATTGGCGAGCCCGATCTGGCGCGCCGCGGCGTCGAATGCCCGCCCGGAAGCGAAGCGCTCCAGCCAGCCGCTGCGGTCCTCGCCTTCATCCTCGATGTCGGCGCAGGCCCAGCCGAATGAGCAGGCGCCGCCACGTACGCCGGCGACGATGTGGTTATTGACCAGAACGGCGGAGCCGATACCGGTGCCGATCGCCAGCAGGATGGCATCGGACAGGCCTTTTGCGGCACCTTCGACCGCTTCGGCCAGCATGGCGACCTGCGCGTCATTGCCAACGGCAACGCGCAGACGAGGAAACAAGGCCGCGATGTCGATGCCGTCGAGATAGGGCAGGTTCGGAATCCAGCGGCAGACCGAGCCCTCGACAAGCCCCGGCACCGCTAAGCCAAGTGCCTCGACCGGACCGGCCTCGGCGCGCAAGGCACCGATTCGGGCGACGAAGGCATCAAGACTTGCTGGTGCGGGCTCGCGGCTGAGCATCTCCAGCCAGCGAACATCGCCGGTATGGATAGCGGCGCGCAAGTTGGTGCCGCCAAGATCGATGGCCAGAACGCGTGTCATCGAGAGCGACTCCGACTGGCTGCCGCCCGGTCCTCGAAGCGCCAGCTCCACGACGCCACGGCGCCGTCGGCTCTGGTCGGCAGTGCGGTACAGACTCCGGTGCACGCGGCGCGAAAGCCGATCGGGCTGAGCGCAGCGTGTCGATGAACCATGCTCCGTCTCCCATTCGACATCGGCATCCTTTGCAAGCGGCCCCCGGCAGCCGAGAGGCTGCCTGTCTCGCCGCGGCGACGAAAAGCGGCTCAGTGTCATTATAACGACATGACTTCGATCGCAAGAGGTTTTGGAGATAGCCAGCAGTGAGAAACAGCTCGAGCCATCGTATCTAAACTCCTGTTTATGATCTGTGATCTCCCTTCACAAAATTGGAGTAAGAAAACGCCGCAACGCCGGCAGGAGCTCTCCACGAAGATAGCGCTTGCATCGTTGCTTCAAGTTGTCATAACGTCATGGACATCGCTGTGTGGCTATGCGGAGGGCCGGATGTCTTTGGCTTGGATTTCGAAACTGGCACTAGCTGCAGGGTTGTTGGCCTCGCCCACCATTGGTTGGGCGCAATCGGTCAACATCTCCTATCTGACCCACTGGTCGCCCGAAACGGTCGCTTTGCTGGACGCCGCGGCCAAGGACTATGCCAAGAGCAATCCGGATGTGACCGTCACCGTGCGCGCCGTCCCCTTCGGCGATCTCCTCACGACACTGCGTTCCCAGGGCGGCAGCTCGGACGGGCCGACGATCGGCGGCATCTATGATTTGTGGCTGCCCGAACTGGCGCGAGACAAGCTGGTCGCGCCGGCCCCCGATGCAGTTGCCGGCGAGGTCAAGAGTGCGTGGCCGGCCGGTGTCGTCAGCGCGGCCTCTGTTGGCGCCACGCTTTACGGCATTCCAAACGAGATCGACGTCTACGCGCTGAACTACAACAAGGAGCTGTTCAAACGGGCAGGCATCACAGCCGCGCCGAAGACCTGGTCCGAATTGAAGGATGCGGCACAGAAGCTGACCAGGAAAGATGCCGGCCAGCAAGGCTTCGGCATGATCAATTCCTGGGCGGCTGGCGTCGTCCATCCCTTCGCCTCGCTGCTGGTCTCCAATGGCGGCGAGCTGGTCAAGGACGGCAAACCGATGCTCGACAGTCCTCAAGCCGGTGAGACTTTCCAGCTTTACGAGGACCTGATCAAGTCCGGCGCCAGCGATCCGGCGATGGCCACGGCCGACGCCAACACAACCGGCCCCTTCCTCGACAATTTCGTCTCCGGCAAGACCGGCATGATCATCATGGCCAACTGGTGGGAAAGCGCATTGAAGAGCGGCATGGGCGACAAGTTCTCCAATATCGCCACCGCACCCATCCCGGTCGGTCCGAGCGGCGACAAGCCGCACTCGATCTCCTATTCATGGATGACCGTCGTCAACGCCAATGCCGGTCAGGCCGAACAAAAAGCGGCATGGGATTTCCTGGTGTGGCTAAACAGTCCGAAGTCCGGCAAGAACGGCGCATCGGCAATGTCGGATATTCTGATGTCGATGGGCATCCTGCCGACGCGGACCTCCGACATCGAAGCCCATAAGGACAAGCTCGGTTCCGAGTTCCTGTCCGGCTATGTCAGCGTGCTTGCCGACGCCAAGCCCTTCCCTGTCGTCCCGGGCGGCCAGGAATTCAGCGAATCGCTGCAGCAGACGCTCGAGGCGTTGCAGTATGGGCAGCTCTCGGCCAAGGATGCGCAGGCGAACGCTCAGGCCGATGCCGTCTCGATCCTGGAGCGTGCCGCCAAATAGCGAAGGCGCTGTTTCGAGAGCCCGACGCTTTGGAAGCAGAGCGATGATCAAGACCTATCGTGCCTCGGCGGGCATCATGCTGGCGCCTGCCGTGACACTGATCGGCGTTTTCATCCTGCTGCCGATGCTGCTCACCATCTGGCTGTCATTCCAGGACTGGTCGACGCAGACGCCTTTTTCCAATGCGAGCTTCATCGGCTTCGACAATTTTCGCGAAATATTCGGGCCGACCTCGGTCGGGCGGGATTTCAAGCGAGCGCTGCTCAACACCGCCATCTACACGGCATTGTCGGTGATGCTCATCCTGCCCCTTTCGGTAGTGTTCGGCTTGATGGTCCACCAGCGCGATGTCGCAGGCGGTACGGCGCTGCGGACCGTGTTGTTTTCCACCTACATGGTGCCGATGATCGCCGTGACGCTGGTCTGGTCGAAGCTCTATTCGCCGAGCGAGGGGCCGCTCAACCAGGTGCTCGGTCTCGCCGGCATCGGCCCGCAACTCTGGTTGTCCTCGCCAAGATCGGCGTTGATCTCGATCGTCGTCCTCAATGTCTGGCAGCAGATCGGCTATTTTACGGTGCTGGCCGTTGCCGGGCTGACCCAGATCCCAGGCAGTCTTTACGAGGCGGCGACGCTTGACGGCGCCAACCGGCGCGAACAGTTCCGCTTCATCACCTTGCCGCTATTGAGCCGCACGCTCTTGTTCAGCGCCGTCATTGCCATCATCAACGCCGTGCAAGTGTTCGAGCCGGTGGCGCTGATCACCCAAGGCGGGCCGGTCGGCTCGACCAACGTGCTGACCTACCATATCCGCCGAGTCGGCATCGAGCGGGCACAAGGCGGGCTGGGCTCGGCCATGGCAGTGATGCTGATGCTGTCGCTGATCGTCATTGTGTGTGCGCTGTTTGCATTCGCCAACCGGAAGGATGACGAATGAGCGCGCCGGGCCGCTCAGCATCGAGCCGATTGGCGCGCAAACGCCTGGCGGGCCGCAGAGCACTGCTCGCCACGCTGATGCTGCTGGTTGCCGTGGCCTCCGCCTTCCCGCTGTTGTGGATGGTGCTCTCCAGCCTGAAAACGCCGGCCGAAACCATGCAGGTGCCGCCGGTGTGGATACCCCGCACGCCGACCCTCGAAGCGTACGAGAAAGTGTCCGGCGTCATCAATGTCGGTCGCTCGATGTGGAATTCGCTCGTAATCGCCACGATCACCACCGCCGGCATTCTGGTCACCAGCATGATGGCTGGCTACGCCTTCGCCAAGCATCACTTTCCCGGCCGCTCACTGCTGTTTTCGGTGCTGATCGCCACCATGTTCCTGCCGCCGATCGTCACGCTGATCCCGCTTTACCGTCTCGTCGGATCAATCGGCCTGAACGCCAGCCTTGCCGGTATTATCGTGCCCAATCTCGCCAATGCGTTTGGCATTTTCCTGATGCGCCAGTTTATAGCCGGCGTGCCCGACGATCTGATCGACGCAGCGCGGATGGATGGGGCGTCGGAACTCCTGATCCTGTTCAAGATCGTCGCGCCGAGCGTGGCGCCGGCAATCGCAGCACTGGCGCTGTTTGCCTTCGTCTATCACTGGAATAGCTATCTCTGGCCGCTGACCGTTCTACAGGGCAATGCACACGAATATCCGATCGTCATCAGCCTTAGTCGCCTGCTCAGCTACAATCGAGGCGCTCTCAACACGGGACTGGTGATGGCTGGCGCCACACTTGCCGTGCTCCCGCCACTGGTGCTCTTCGTCTTCCTGCAGCGCTTCTTTGTGGATTCGATCGTCGGCGCGGCGGTCAAGGGGTAGCGTCGGCGGCACTGCCGGCATCCGTCTGGCTGTCATCGGGACGCGCTGGTGCGCTGAACGGAGCTAAGCAGATGACCGCGTTCTGAGAGCCATCAGTTCATCAGTACAACTGGCCGCGAATGCCTCCACCACGTTAGCTGCAACTAGTGAATCGCACGCTTGGTACCCGCCCCAGGCCGTTTTCACAGCTCCCAGAAAAGCGGCGCGGCCCTGCTCGTTTGCAGACGTTCGGAAGGTCATGGGAAGGTAGCGATTGGACGCTGCGTTTAACGGCAGTCGGACCGTCTCGTCGATCTGGCGAGTATTTTCGTACCGCACCTTTTCGACGGAGCGCGTCCTGCTTGCCGAGCAGGCGGTAAGGGAGGCGCTGGTCCAGGTGAGCAAGAAAGTGATCCCCCACCCTTCGACGACTATTGCGGGAAGGACGTGCTGACCCCAGCCAATGGTCGAGCTCTAACGCATCATCGCCGGCATCTACACCGATCTGGCGGCATCGCCCGATGCGGGCGGTGACCTGCCTCATCTCGGGAAACCAGCCCCGATCGAGGAATTTGCGCCCCCGCGAAAAACTCTCGCTCGAATAGTTGCTCGAACTCATGCGACGCGAGCTGGGTCAGAGCAGGACCGCGATCTTCAGCTGTTCGCTTCGCCCCGCTGCGGCTGTTCCGCGCGAGGGCG
The DNA here is from genome assembly GCF_040317865.1 of Mesorhizobium sp. M1365. NCBI lineage: Bacteria > Pseudomonadati > Pseudomonadota > Alphaproteobacteria > Hyphomicrobiales > Phyllobacteriaceae > Mesorhizobium > Mesorhizobium sp. M1365. The sequence continues at coordinate 10,527 of NZ_JAMYLG010000050.1, read as the reverse complement.
TCGGCTTCGTTGATCTGGTTAGGGCTCTTTCTTCCGCAGGTCCTTTAGAACATCGAGAAAAGCCCGCAGGGCGGGCGGCACGGCTCGATGTCCGGGGTAGTAGACCGCAACTTCTTCCGGTGCTGGCGTCCACGCGGTCAGGACCTTGCGTAGCCGGCCATCGGACAATGCCGCTTCGGCGGCCCAATCCGCCACATAGGCGATGCCCAGACCCTCTATTGCGGCTTCGACCATTAGTTCCTCGTCATCAAGGACGATGGGGCCGTTTGCCCCGATCACCAGTTCCTGGCCTGCGCGTTCGAACTCCCATCGATAGAGCTTTCCGCTGGGCATACGGTGGCCGATGCAATGGTGGCGTTGCAATTCCTCGGGCGTTCCCGGCTCCCCGAAGCGATCGAGATAGGCGGGCGACGCGATACAGATGAACGTCAACGCGTGTGCAAACGGCACGGCGATCATGTCTTTGGGAATCGATGTGATGAGGCGTACGCCGGCATCGAACCCGCTGGACACGATATCGATGAGCCGCCCCTCGACGACGATGTCCACGGTCACGTCCGGATGGCGCTTCGCCATCTGCGGAAGAACCGCGCGAACGAGAAGCCCGGCCACTAATCGCGGTGCGTTGATGCGGACCGTTCCTGCGACATTGCCCCGGAACCCCGCGACGCTGTCGAGTGCCTCGTCCAGCGAGGCGAGCGCCGGCTGAAGACGGTCGAGCAACCGGAACCCGGCTTCTGTCGGCGAGACGCTGCGTGTGGTGCGGTTCAGAAGTCGCACGCCCATGCGTTCCTCGAGCGCACGCATCGCATGGCTCAACGTGGAAGGTGCCGTGCCGATCTCGTCCGCTGCGCGGCGGAAGCTACGGTGTGTGGCAACGGCGACGAAGGCGGTGAGATCGTTGAGCGACGGGCGGGGCATTGATGGGGATTTTGCATTATCCCATGCCGATTTCAACGGCTAATGCGCGCAATGCGATTGGCCTATCTCCTGCCTGGATCAATTGGAGAAATGAGAAATGGAAAAGACCTGGCTCATAACGGGTGTGTCTTCCGGTCTAGGCCGGCTGCTGGCGGAGAAGGCCCTGATCAGGGGAGACCGCGTCGTCGGTGCCAGCCGCAGCGAGGACGCACTTCCCGACCTGCGTGTAAGTTACCCCGAACGGCTCCGCATCGTCGCAATGGACCTCAAGGACCAGAGCTCGGTCCGCGCCGCGGTCGACCGGGCCTTCACGGCATCCGCTCGGATCGACATCGTCGTCAGCAATGCTGGCTATGGCCTGCTCGGCGCGGCTGAAGAGGCTGGCGATGTGCAGGTTCGGGACATCATCGACACCAATCTCATCGGCTCGATCACGCTCATCCAGGCGGCGTTGCCGCATCTGCGCAGCCAGGGTGGTGGTCGGATTCTACAGGTATCGAGCGAGGGAGGCCAGATCGCCTATCCGGCTTTCAGCCTCTATCACGCGACCAAGTGGGGTATCGAGGGGTTCGTCGAATCGGTGGCGCAGGAGGCTGCTCCCTTCGGCATCGAATTCAGCCTTGTGGAACCCGGGCCGGCGCGGACCGGGTTCGGCGGCAATCTCGCGCGGACCAAGCCGCTCGCGGCCTATGAGGGAACACCCGCCGGTCAGATCCGCGAGGCGCTGGGTGTCTCATGGGTGATCAAGGGCGACCCCGACCGCATGACGGACGCAATGATCAGGCTTGCCGATCAGGATGGTCCGCTCCCGAAACGGCTGGTGCTCGGTGCCGAGGCCTATGCCGGCATCCGCAAGGCACTCGGCGGACGCATCGAGGAGCTCGACCGGCAGAATGACATCGCGGTTGCGGCGGATTTCACAGACGAGGAGTTGGCGCGGCTGTGACCCCCGGCTCCGGCCCGCTGCTCGTGCCCACCTCTTATCAAGACAGAAAGGAACTTGAGATGCCTACACGTGACGCCGTCTACCCGGCCAACCGGCACACGTTATACGATATCCACCGCTATTCCGCAGCCATTCGGTCCGGCGATCTTCTCTTCGTGTCGGGTCAGGTCGGGAGCTGTGAGGACGGCTCGCCCGAGCCCGTATTCGAGGATCAGGTTCGACGGGCCTTCGCCAATCTGCGCGCGGTCTTGGCGTCCGCCGGGTGCAGCTTCGACGACGTCGTCGACGTCACAACGTTCCACACCAACCCGGACGAACAGATCGAGACAGTTCTGGCCGTCCGAGCGGAAGAAATCGGTGCACCTCCCTACCCGAACTGGACCGCAGTGGGCGTCAATTGGCTTGCGGGCTTCGATTTCGAGATCAAGGTCATCGCCCGCATCCCTTCGACGACGAGCAGCCAGCCGGCGGACAAGCGCTGATCGCTCGCCCTGCAGTTCTGTATTGGCTATTTGGGGCCGAAGGCAGCCTGTCAGCTCTTGTGTCCGGAGCGGAGATAGCTGACCTCCACCTGCGAGAACCGAGGTCGTGAACTGACCAAACAGATTAGGTTCGTTCGGTCAGCGTACCGCAAGGGAATCTCGTAGCCTGTTGCGTATCTTGGCTTTGTAGTTCGAGAGAGGTGCTGAAGGTCGAGAACTCTTCATCTGTGATCGGGACCACGTGCTGCGGCTCGGGTAAGCGCCCGTCTGCACGTCGGATACGAGACTCGCGATAGGCGGCAATACGCTCGCATTGCAGCCGCTCATATTCGGCGGCGAAGTTGCGGTAGGTCTTGGCGTGGCGCGGCCTGTGGCCAGCGGTGTGGCCAAGCATGTCCTCGCTGAACAAATACTGCGCGTCGGCATTTGGGCCGGCGCTCATGCCGAGCATGATCATCTGTATTCCGCGCGATCAGTTCGGCGACCGGTCGGAGACCACCTCCAGCTCGGCGCCAAAGCAGCCTATGCCTTCACCTTCGCGTATGAGCTCCGAAATTCGTTCGGAGGCACCACTTTCAGATCTCTCCAACTCGAGGACCGGGATGTCGGAGGCAAGCACGCGCCGGAAGCGACGGGAGAACCCGTAACGGCGAATGTTGTCTTCAATCAGTCGCGCGGAACGCGACAGAGTGGTCACGACACAGAAGCTGTGAGCGACAAGGCTGACGGATGAAGCGAAGCCTTGCCTATACCGATGACGGGCTTGGTAGCGATGGCGCTTGCCGCGTCGAGACCCGTATCGTCTAAGCAGGCAATGATATGGACGTCGACATTGTCCATTTCCTGCGCGACCACCTGCTTGAGCAGGCCCGGTACGTAGAGTGCACCGTCAAATGGCCCTTCGATCGCTTCAGGTCCAGCCGTTGGCATGCATGCCCACTATCTCGTCCCTGGGCCTGTCACCGCCATGGCGGCTGCGACGATCCCGCTGGTCATCGAAGCGGTCGTGTTGGGATTGATGATGGCAATTCGCATTCGGGGCATCCTGGCTTGGTTCCGCTCAGTCACAAGGATGCCAGCGCGCTGGACATCCGCTCCAGCCCTCGGCGCAGCAGGGGACGCGGGCAGCCGACATTCAGCCGGATGAAACCTTCGCCGCCAGGCCCATAGACGCGGCCGTCATACAGATTGACCCCGGCCTGATCGACAAAGAACTTCTGAATTCCACCCACTCTACGATCGACCGCGCACGCGTCCAACCACACCAGAAACGATGCGTCGGGCCGCATGGGCGTAATGCCTGGAAGGTATTCGCCGGCGAAGTCACAAACCAGATCAATGTTGCTGGCGATGTAGGATGTGAGTTGATCGAGCCAGGGCGCGCCGGTGCTGTAGGCAACCTCCAGGGCCAGGCGGCCGAAAAAGTTTGCATTTACCATGAATGAGGCCTGCATCGCGGCAAGAAGCTGCTCGCGGCGCTTTTTGCTCGCCACCGCAATGGTTGCCGAAGGCACCCCGGCGAGGTTGAAAGTCTTCGTCGGAGCGGTGCAGATGAACGACTTCTCCGCGGCATCGTCCGAGATGGAGGAGAAGACGATGTGGGGACGATCCGACAGCCTTATGTCGCAGTGAATGTCGTCCGATATGACCAAGATCCCATGGCGCTCACAAATGTCGTTCAGGGCTGTCAATTCTTCGAGTGTCCAGGCCATTCCGGCAGGATTGTGAGGATTGCACAGCAGGAACACCTTGGCGCCGCCGGCCGCCAGTTTCTCGAAGTCCTCCAGATCGAGCTCATACCTGTTGTTCTGCAGCCTCAGCTGGTTCGTGAGCAGAGCCCGCCCGTTTCCCTGAACCACTTCGAAATAGGGCGAGTACACGGGCGGCTGCACAATGACGCCGTCACCGGGCTTCGTAAAGGTTCGCAATATCGCAGCCACAGACGGCATGATCGCCGGCGCGGGAAGCAGGGTCTCCAGTTTCGGTGACCAATTGTGCCGGCGTGTGAACCACGATTGCACGATCTCATAGTGGCGCGGATCGCGTCGTGTGTAGCCGTAGATTCCATGGTCCGCGGCCTCGCGCAGCCGAGCGATGACGGTTTCCGGGGCACGGAAATCCATATCCGCTGTCCATAGGGACAGCAGGTCCTGGCCTTCGACCTGAGGAGAGAACTCGTCCCACTGGTTGGCCCATTTGACGGATCCGAATTGCTGGCGATCGTGGATTTGGTCGAAATCAATTCTCGGAATATTTCGTTGCCCAACCGCCGATGCGGGCGTGTCTGCACAAGCCATGTGATAATCACCTGAAAAAATCTATTGCCACGGCCACGGCCGCTTTGCCTCTGCGGACAGCCCTATTTGAGGATTTGCGCCAGAAACTGCCGCGCTCGTTCCGACCGGGAGTTGGTGAAGAACTGATGGGGCGTGTTGATCTCGACGATCTCCCCGCCGTCCATGAACACCACGCGATCGGCCACCTCCCGCGCGAAGCCCATTTCATGCGTCACGCACAGCACCGTCATACCTTCACCGGCGAGCGACACCATCGTGTCGAGCACCTCCTTGACCATCTCCGGATCGAGGGCAGAGGTTGGCTCGTCGAAGAGCATGATCTTCGGGTTCATGCAGAGAGCCCGGGCAATTGCAGCACGTTGCTGCTGGCCACCCGACAGCTGACCCGGGTAGCTGTCCGCCTTTTCCGCAATTCTGACGCGCTCCAGATAATGGCGCGCCAATTCCTCGGCCGCCATCCGCGGCATGTTTCTCACCCACACCGGTGCAAGGGTGCAATTCTCGAGCACCGTAAGATGGGGAAACAGATTGAAGTGCTGGAAAACCATGCCGACGTTGCTGCGAACTTCGTCGCTCTTGCGCAGATCCCCGGTTACCGCTTTGCCGTCGACGATGATCTCGCCTGACTGATGCTCCTCGAGATGGTTGACGCACCGGATCATCGTCGATTTGCCCGACCCCGAGGGGCCGCAGATCACAATGCGCTGCCTCTGTGGCGCCGACAGGTTGATGTTCCTGAGCGCATGGTATGAACCGAACCATTTGTTGACGTCACGCAGTTCAATGGCCATCGCCTTGTTGAAGGGCTGTCCCTTCGTCGATGCGTACATTGCTTGTGGCATCATCGTCGCGTCCTAAGATTTGTGGCCGCGCGCCAATTGGCGCTCCATCGATTGCGAGTAACGGGACATGCCGAAGCAAAAGCCCCAGTAGACCAGTCCCGCAAAGAGGTAGCCGGTTGATGAGATCGTCGGGCCTGCCCAATTCGGATCGACGCGCGCCGTTTCGATGGCTTTCAGGAAATCCGCGATGCCGACGATGGCGACCAGAGTCGTGTCTTTGAACAGACCGATGAAGGTGGAGACGATGCTCGGTATGACGATCGTCAACGCCTGGGGGAGGACGATCAGGCGCATTATGTCGAAGTAGCTGATCCCAAGCGCCTTCGCCGCCTCGTATTGGCCCTTCGGGATCGCCTGAAGGCCGGCCCTCACAACTTCGGCCATATAGGCGGACGAGAACAGCGCTATCGCCATAAGCGGGCGCAGGAGACGATCAGGCGTCAGATAGTCCGGGACGAAGAGCGGCATCATGAAGTTCGCCATGAACAATACCGTGATAAACGGCACCCCCCGGACGACTTCGATGAATGTGACGCAAACCGCCTTGACGAAAGGGAGTTCGGACCTGCGTCCAAGCGCCAGGATAACCCCGATCGGAAGCGAGAAGACGATGCCCACAATCGACATCAGCAGCGTGATCAGGAGACCGCCCCAGAGCGTCGTATCGATGACAGACAAATGGAGCCAGGCGACCCCGCGCACGAGAACGAACGCTGCAACGGGATAGACAAGGAAGAACAACAATGCCGCCACTTTGCGCCGCGGAGCCTTCGTCCACAGGAGCCAAACGATGAGGATGGCGCCGATAGCCTGTGCGAGATCAACGCGCCACCGCTCGGAAGCCGGATACGCGCCGTATCGCAGGTAATCGAACTTCTCGGCAATGAAAGGCCAGCAGGCTCCTTGGCTGTTCGTGCGGCAAGCCTCGCGACCGCCGCTCCAGACCGCGTCGAAGATCGCAAAGCTCAGAAAGTGACGCAGCAGCCACACGGCGAAGAGGAGAAAGCATATTGTCAGCGCGCCTGAAGACGGCGTCGAAAACAGATTCTTTTTCATCCAGGTCACTGGACCTGGCCAAACGTCAGCGGGGGGCGCCATCGCTGGTATGAGCGCGCTGCTGACAACTGGCGAATGCATGGACTGATCGCTCATGCGTCACCTCTCGACGATCGCAAAATGTCGGTTACACGCGTTCATGGCCAACGACGTGGCAAGGGAGATAACGAGATAGACGGACAAGGTGATCGCCATGACCTGGACGGCGGCGCCGGTCTGGTTGAGTACCGTCCCGGCAAAGATCTGAACGAGGTCGGGATAGCCGATGAACACAGCAAGCGACGAGTTCTTGATTAGATTGAGATACTGGCTTGTCAAAGGCGGGATGATAATTCGCAGCGCCTGCGGAACAACGACAAGGCGAAGCGTCTTGCCCGGCGCCAGCCCCAGCGCATACGCAGCCTCGCTCTGGCCCTTTGGCACTGCCTGGATTCCACTCCGGACAATCTCGGCGATGTAGGATCCGGTGTAGACCGACAGACCGATCAGGAGAGCGGCAAACTCTGGATAGAGTTGATGTCCGCCTTGAAAGTTGAAACCCCGCAGCTGCGGCGCGACAAACGAGACCGGCTCGCCAGCCGCCAGGAACACGATCAGCGGAAATCCTATCAAGGTCGCCAGGCTGACCAAAAATACCGGCAGCTGCTTGCCAGTTCGTTTCTGGACACTCTTGGCGCGGAACCAGAATGCAATGCAGCAGAAAACGGCCGCTACCAATGCCAGGCCCACAAGCCCCGCCCCCGGATGCCACTGGATCTCCGGAATGATGAGGCCGCGATTGTTGAGATAGATGCCGCCGGGGATGGCGATGGACGCCTTCGGGGAAGGCAACGGCTTGAGGACGGCGTTGTACCAGAACAGCAGCTGCAGCAATAACGGGACATTGCGCACAAGCTCGACATAGGCGGTCGCCACCTTCGAAACGATCCAGTTCGGCGAGAGGCGGGCAACGCCGATGACGAAGCCAAGCAAGGTGGCCAGCAAGATTGCGAGGAAGCTGACGTAGAGGGTGTTGACCACTCCCACCCAGAACGCCTGACCGTAGGTGGATAGTGCATCGTACGGTATCAGGGTTTGATTGATGTCGAAGCCGGCAGCCTCACCCCAAAAATCGAATGAGAGCGGAATCCCCCGGACCCGCATATTCGATGCGGTCTGCATGCCGATGCCCAGAGCCAATGCCAACAGGCAACCTGCGAGCAAGAGCTGGTAGAAAACGCCGCGCACTTTCGTATCGTGCAGCGATAGGCTCCTGCGCGAGGGCGCTGGAAGCGACAAATCGGACATGGCGTGTTCCTATCGGGATCTGTGCAAGGCGCTGGCGGTAACGCGCAAGCGCCTTGCAACCATGCTTTGCCTAGCGAATCGGCGGAGCGTACTGAATGCCGCCTTTGTTCCAGAGCGCGTTCATGCCGCGCTCCATTTTCAGCGGGGAGTCCTTGCCGACATTCCGATCAAACACTTCGCCGTAGTTACCGACCTGTTTGATCACCTCGACCGGCCAGTCGTCGCCGAGCCCGATGTCCTTGCCGATGCTGCCTTCCACGCCAAGTAGACGGCGGATGCTGGGATTGTCCGACGACTTCATAGCATCAACGTTCTTGGAGGTGACCCCGTATTCTTCGGAGGCCACCATGACGTAAAGCGTCCACTTCGCCACATTGAACCACTGGTCGTCTCCCTGCCGCACTGCCGGGCCAAGCGGCTCCTTGGAGATCAGTTCGGGAAGAACGATGCTGTCGTCCGGCTTGGCCATGCGAAGCCGCGATGCGTTCAAGGTAGAGGTGTCCGCCGACAGGACGTCGCAACGCCCCTCCTCGTAAGCCTTCACGACAGCTTCCTCGTCGGCGAAACCAACCGTGGTGTACTTGATCGACCGCGAGCGAAAATAGTCGGCAAGGTTCAACTCGGTCGTGGTGCCTTGGGTGACGCAAATCGATGCGCCCTCGAGCCCCTTGGCTGATGTGATGTTGTCCGCCTTGCGCACCATAAATCCCTGACCGTCATAGAAGTACGTCCCCGCAAAAAGTATGCCGAGAGACGTATCGCGCGACGATGTCCATGTTGCGTTGTGTGCAAGAACGTCGATCTCCCCCGACTGCAAGGCGGTGAAGCGATCTTTCGGCGTCAATGGGATGAACTTAACCTTTTGCGCATCCCCGAGCACGGCAGCGGCCACGGCGCGACAATAGTCGACCACAAATCCGGTCCATTTGCCTTCGTTATCGGGAAGGCTGAAGCCAGCCGTGGCCGAATTTGTGCCACACGTCAGCACTCCATTCTTTTTGACATTGTCGAGGGTTGCGGACCATGCCGAGGAGGCAGTGCACGCGATAGCGAGGGCAAGAAAGCCCTTGAACATCGATCTCATTTCGGTATTCCCCTGTTTTTGTCGAAGGGAATGTGGCCTCAAGTATGACTATTCGTCAAATTGACTGTTCTCATTGCGAAAATGAGCGTCATTCATAATTGAGGAGGCGCGGCTCTCGGGTGAAAGGGAGCTTGAGTGCTGATCGGGCTAGTTTGCTTTGGGCGGGCTAATCGAATGAGCGACGGCGCGCGCGACCTATGGTGCAGCCAACCCCGGTGCTCCGACGGTTGACCCTTGGTCTCTCTCGGTCCGCGACTCGTTGTAGATGCTCATGATTATTTCCCGGAGCCATTTGGTACCCGGGTCATTCGCCATCTGGCGGTGAACAATGAGCCAGGCATTCACATTCGATATGGCAAGGGGCGGCGGGACCAACGTCACCTCACTCCTCTCGTCCAGAATTTGCAGGATGGCATCGCCGCAATGGGTAATCAGTTCAGTGCCGCGAAGCGCCCAGGGCAGCACCAGATAGTTCGAGATGGTCGCAACGACATTGCGCCGGAGACCATGCTGCTTGAGGGCGGCATCCGCGAGGCCTTCTGCCAGACCATCTGCGGAAATCTGCAGGTGAGAACTGGCCAAATATGTTTCCAGTGTCATTGCGTTCCTGGCGATCTTGCTTCCACTCCACACCGCGCAAAACAATCGATCCTGGCCAAGCTCCACCTTCAAGAGACCTGGGTCGTCGCGTATTGCCGCTCCCGTCAGTGCACAGTCGACTTGTCTCAAATAGACCGATGAACCGATTTCGGGTCCGTTTGCGGGAATGACGTTCAGCGTCGCGCCAGGCGCTTGCCTTGAAAATTCCCGTATGAGCCCTGGGATGAATATCATGGCGTGATAGTCAGTGAGTCCCACGCGAAAGTTGCGTCGCGTCGTTGCTGGATTGAAGATCTGATGCCGGTCGATCGACGCGCGGATCGTAGCCAGCGCAGCAGAAATATCTGACAGCAACTCCACTGCCCGAGGGGTCGGTCGCATTTCGCCCCCGTCTCTCGTGAACAATTCGTCCTGCAATAAATACCGAAGTTTTGATAGGGAATGACTTACAGCTGATTGTGTTCTTCCCAATTCGGCAGCTGCGCGCGTTACGCTCCTTTCACGCATCATCACGTCGAACACTCTCAGCAAATTGAGATCGATATCATCGAAACTCATGAGACCTTCCCCGTTTTCATCATGCCTCGCCTGCATGCTAACATCGCTTCCAACGCGCGAACGATGCCATGGCGAACAAATGCGACCCTTCGACCTGCGGGGTCAACGTTCCCTGTTGGGAAATCAATATGTTAGCGGAGGGTTCGCCAACCCATTTCCTTCGCATTCTCTCGTATGGTCTGGCTAACCTAAGGACCAGGGATGTCTACGACTCGCTGCCCCTTAGGCTGAGGCCAGACTGACCTGTTGGCGCTTCGGCTGCCGTGCCGAAACCAGGGTGGCGAACTGGTCCACCGCCTGCCCGGCCCGCGCCAGAACCAGCGAATCTACGAGCTTGCCGTCGGCAAAGTCGCTGTCACTGCCATAGATGGCGCTCGGCACCGTCAGGGCGGAGTAAAAGCCAAACAGCGGGCGAAGCTGATGTTCGACTACCAGCGCGTGGCGCTGGCCACCA
>NZ_JAMYLG010000049.1:0-34156 GCF_040317865.1 Mesorhizobium sp. M1365 | reverse complement strand
CAAGGTGAAGGTCAAGGGCCAGATCGCCCACAACCATGCCTGCGGCTGCACCAAATGCTGGAAGCCGGAAGGCGCGCTGTTCTCGGTCGTGGCGGTTGCCGGTACAAACGACGTGACGGTGACCGAAAACGGCGACAAGCTGAAGATCGTCGATCCGGGCGCGCTGATCCTGCGCCATGCCTGCACCGGCTGCGGCGTCCATATGCACGGCCCGGTCGAGCGCGACCACGCGTTCAAGGGGCTGTCCTTCATCCATCCCGAACGCTTCCAGGAAGACGGCTGGTCACCGCCGGGCTTCACCGCCTTTGTCTCGTCGATCATCGAGTCCGGTGTCGATCCGAGCCGCATGGACGGCATAAGGTCACAGCTGAAGTCGATCGGGCTCGAACCTTATGATTGCCTCAATCCAGGACTGATGGACTATATCGCCACCTGGACGGCCAAGCGGTCCGGCGCGTTGCCGGCCTAACGAGTGATCAGACACTATCTTTGGGGGCTGGACGAAATCGCCCGGTCCCAGGCGTTGGAACGAACGCAGGCGAGCGCGTAGACGGACACGCTTCGTAAGTCATTGCTGACGTGCTGTCAGCCTCGGGGGGCGCTGGGCTCAACGGGAATACGCTGAAATTGGTCCAACCGGATCGTACAGCTTCAAGATCAGCGACTGCGATCAGTTGGTTCTGGCTTGGCGCGGCCCAGATCGTGGACTAGCTTGGATATCGCGGGCAAAGTCGCGCCCAAAGCGCGATGGCGGCAAGGTGGTGCTCCTTACCAGTACGATATCGAGCGCCTAGCGGGGCTTGAACGGCAGCACCATCAGCCTGCTGCGTTTTGTACAGGAAACCAGCCCGTATACCAGCGCGACCCCAGACCAGCCGATACCATCGGTGCGGCGGCGAACAAGGCGGGCGTCGGAGAAGCGTCGTGTGGCGGCCTGCAACAGTGCGAAAGCCAGCGGTCACTGGCTGTCACGCGAAGCCGGAAGTCGGTCACGACCTGTCTCCGTTTCAATGGATCCGTCGCCGGCACATTCGGTCGATTTGGGCCACCGGGCAAGGTATTGCATTTCAGAACGGCCACATCTGCCGCGTGGCGCCGCGGAAATCATGGCCACATTCTGCTTTAGCCGGCCAAGATGGCAATGTACTATTTGCCAATAAGCTGGCCATGGTTGCAGGACTATTCTAGGCCAGACCAAACCGAAATGAAGCTGATGACCGATCGCGCCAGGTTCCTGATCATTGACGACCATCCGCTGTTTCGCGAGGCGCTGCATAGTGCCGTGCAGATGGCCTATCCGGAAGTCGACACGGTGGAGGCGCGCTCGATTGCCGAGGCGCTCGAGCTTCTGACGGATGCCAAGCCGTTCGACCTGGCGCTGCTCGATCTCAGCATGCCCGACGTGCATGGGTTTGACGGGCTGCTGCAGCTCAGGACGCGTTATCCGCGCCTGCCGGTGGTCATCGTCTCCGGCTATGAGGAACCGAAGATCATTTCCGAGGCGCTGTCCTACGGTGCGGCCGGCTTCATCCCGAAATCGGCGCGCAAGAGCGACCTTGCCGCCGCCATCCGCTCGGTGATGGAAGGCGCGATCTATGTTCCCGAGACTTATGAAGGCCGGCCGCGCGACGCCGACAGCACCGACCGCGCCGAGATGGTGCAGCGCCTGGCCACGCTGACGCCGCAGCAGCTCAAGGTGCTGCAGATGCTGCGCCAGGGCCTGCTCAACAAGCAGATCGCCTACGAGCTGCAGGTCGGCGAGACCACCGTCAAGGCGCATGTCTCGGAAATCCTGCGCAAGCTCAACGTCTACAGCCGCACACAGGCGGTGATCGAGGTCTCAAAGCTCGACAATGCCGAGCTGTTTCGCGATCGGGCGGGGTTTTGAGAGGGCTCGCTAAAAAGCGCACTGTCACCCTAGTCGACAGCACTCGTGTCACCGCAATCGGACTAAGCGACGGCTCTCACGTTCCTGACACCAGCTAAGCAACCCGCGCCTCCCTAGTCCGATCAAATTCACGCGGCGATTGCTCTGCAGCAGTTAGCCGCTTTCCATCGTCCCGTAAAATGGCGGCCCCGGGTCCAACGTGAAATGCTTTAATTTTACTAAATTGCTTTTTGAATGCTCTATTAAAAGTCTTCATTAGCTCCTGAGCGGGCGGAGACCGTAGCTACGCGGCCATTTATCACAACATCTTCAGCCCATCGGCCACCAGGGGAAAAAGTTACTGTGTCCGGATTGCCAAGCTGATCTAACGAATACCGGATGCCGAAAGGCGTTTTTTATCGGCCTCACCTCAATGGGCACAGCGTGGCCAGTGACAAGAAATGATCGACCGCTGGAAGCCGATCCAGTGGTTGAATGCCCAAGAGTTGGAATTTGCATTCTATTGCTAAAAGGGTCGAATTCCATCTTGGGAAAATGACCCATGAGGATGTTTTTTGTCGAAATTTCAAGTTCTACTGCTTCCAATACGCGAAGAAGATCATCCTTTAGCGCGAAGAAGTGAATCTGCTTAATATGAATTACCGCCTAGGCACAATACGACCAGTTCAAGCCAGCAGATGTGCCAGCAACGCCCTCAGTTGCGCTGGTTTCAACGGTTTGCGCATCAGTTCGATGCCGGCGGCGCGGGCGGCGTTGGCGATTGTCTCCGAACCATCGGCGGTGACGATCAGCGCCGGCACCGCGCGGCCGAGACAATCACGGACTTTGGCGATTGTGGTGGTGCCGAGATCGCCGCCGTCGAGATGCTGGTCGGCTATGACAATATCTGGCAACCAGTCCGTATCACCAAGCATGTCGAGCGCGTCACCGGTCGAGGCGGCGGGGCGCACCAGGCATTGCCAGCGCTCGAGCAGGGAGGTCATCGCCTGCAGCACGTCGATGTCGTTCTCGACCAGCAGCACCCTTGTGCCGAACAGACCGTAGCCGCGCGGCCGCTCCATGTCGACGGTGCTGGCGATTGGATCGGCCGTGTCGCCGATCCCGACCGGAACGTCGATATGGAAAATCGTGCCATGTCCGACCTTCGACGAAAACGTGACGGGATGGCCGAGGGCCGCGGCGATGCGGCGCACGATGGCGAGCCCCAACCCCAGCCCGCCGGCGGCAAGCCCGGCATCCGTCGGGATCACGCCGCGATGGAATTCCTCGAACACCGCCTCGCGCTGGTCGTCGGGGATGCCGCAGCCGGTATCGGCGACGTCGATGCGGATCGTGTCGCCGCGATGCCTGGTGCCGACCAACACGCCGCCCGAGCGGGTATAGCGCAGTGCATTGGACAGGATGTTCTGCAGGATGCGGCGCAGCAGGGTTCGGTCCGAACGAACGAGCGCATCGACCGGCCGGAACTTCAGCGTCAGCCCCTTCATCTCCGCGACCGGCTGAAAATCCGAGCGCAGAGACGAAAACAACGTCTCCAGGCTGACATCGGTGATGTCGGGCTGCACGACGCCGGCATCGAGCTTGGAAATGTCGAGCAAGGTGCGGAGCAGGTCCTCCATCGTCTCCAGCGATCGCTCGACCTGGCGGACCAGCTTTGTGCCTTCCTCGCTGGTCTGTACTTCGGCAAGCGCCGAGACCGACAGATGCGCGGCGTTCAGCGGCTGCAGCACGTCATGGCTGGCGGCCGCCAGGAACCTGGTCTTGGACAGGTTCGCCAGCTCGGCGTTTTCCTTGGCCGCGTTCAAGTCGATGTTCGACTGCTCCAGCCGGCGCAAGGTCGAATGCAGCTCTTCGGTGCGGCTGCGCACCCGGCTCTCGAGCGAAATGGCGGTCTGGAACAGCGAAAAGGCATTGCCTTGCTGGTCCATGGAACGCTCGACGCGGCTGATCAGCGCGGCGTTGATCTTCTTCAGCCTTTCCAGGTCGTCGATGTTCCTGAGCGGCATCCCGGATTTCCTACTCCGCCGCTTCGGCCGCATTGCGTTCACCGAAGGCGATGCCGGTGAAGGTCTGGTTCAGATGCATCGAACGGTACTGTTCGCCATAGGTGCCGAAGCCGAGGACGTTGTTGACCCTGTAGAGTTCCGAAATCTCGCGATAGACTTGCCGATTGCGCGCGTCGAGCCGGCGCAGCACGCAGTCGAAACCGAGGATCAGGTCGATGCCGCCAAGCCTTTCGCTGACGTCGCTGAGCGCGGCGCGGGTCGCCTCGACCATGTCCTTAGGCTGGGCGACGGCAAGCACGACACCATCGTCGATGGCGCAGAAGAACGACAGCGAGCCGTCCGCGTGCATCTTCTGGATTGAACGGCAGTAAAATTCGCCGCCGACTTTCACCACTACCGGGTGCGAGGCAAAACTCAGTGGCGTCAGCATCTGCGCGACGACGCCGACCGAGGCGGCATATTCCTCGGCGGCAATGGTGGCGTTGAATTCGCGCACGATGCGGTGGTCGGGATCGGATGCCGTCACCACCAGCTTCTCGTCGGTGGGAACGAAATTGTCGGTCTTGAATACGTGGAAAGGAATTTCCGTGGTGATCAGCACGATGATGGCGCTGTCGGATGTCACTTTGCCGTTCGAGATCAGCCGCGTTGTCTCGAATTTCAAATCATCGCCAGCCGACCCGCCGATCAGTGGGATGTCGTCGAGCCCCCAATGGATGGCGGAGGTCACCGCTTCTTCGGCATAAGACAGGCCGTCGATCAAGCAGAGCGCGAAAGTGGTGTCGGCTCGCTCGTGCCCGAGGCGCTCGTGTAACGAACGCCTCAGCGCCTCGACTTCGCCGGTAATCCCGTCCATGCCTGATGAGGACAGATTTTCGATCATGGTGCTGGCTGCCGAAAACGATACGGAGGGAAGCAGCATAGCCAGGATCTGGCCTTCCTCCAGCCCCTTGGGCGTTATCTCACCGGCTGTCGAGCAGCCGGCATAGTGGAGCGCCGGCGCGTGGGTCTTCAGCGCTTCCGACAGGGCGACGGCCTCTATGAGGCTCTGCGAGAAAAACAGGAGGGCAAACCCGGCGTCAATGGCCGCTGCTTCCGCTGCCACCGCCCGGGCGAACGCATCCGCGTCAGATTCGTCGGTCGTGAGCACCGAAACGCCGCATGCATAGCGCGTCCGTGACTTGGCCAGCGGCTTCCTCCTCCATTTCCTCCAACGCTCTTTTTGTGCGCGTCTGGCGCGCCGGCGTCGAGGTCATTGTTGTCTTGAAGCGGTGCTTTGGCAATGAGCCAACATGATGGATTTGAAGTTTCTGCCGTTTGACGGCGTCCGCGCAGCCGCTCACAGACGAAAGGCGCATCGCACCGCCATCCGTGCAACGAAGGCCCAGCTGAATTTGCCGCAGGCGAATGTCAAGGCTCGACGTGCCAAGAATGGGGCAGGGTATCGCGCTTAGCCGTTGCCGCTTTGGACGGCCCTGGCCGGGCTCGTCGCTCGCCGCCGTCAGATTGTGCGGATGATCGCAGCCGAGAGAGCCATGCCCGCACCGCCATGGCAACGCAGGCACCAAAGAGCATCCAGCCAAAGGGAAAAAGACCGGCTGGAGAAGGTGTTGTTTCGCGGCTATTTCCGATCGCTTAGACTCAATTAGGCGACTTTGAGATCTTTCATCGCCTTTTCAACGACATCCTTGATCGGCCTCGATACATCTTCGGCAGCCTTGGTCGTCACGGCCTGAAATTCCTTGGCCTGCTCGACGGTCTTGTCGAGCTGCGTGCGCAAGAAGGCAGTCTGCAGTTCGATGAACTCGGACGGCGACTTCACGGCAACCAGGGCTTCGAGGTGCGAGAAGCCGGCTTCGGCATTGGCGCGCAGAGCAGCAATTGTCTTCAGCGACAACTCGTTGCCGACGGTCTTGGCGGTTTCGAAGCTCGACTGCAGAGCCTTCTGGGTCGTCTCGGTGCCTGACGCAAATTTCGCATAGGCTTCTTTCGACTGCTCGACGCCCTTTTCGGCGACAGCGCGGACCTGGTCGGCAGCCTTCGACGCGTCGAAGGTGGGGAATGCGGTATTTTCAACGGTGTCAGCGGTCTTGGCCACAGTTTCCATCCTTTCCGGTGGACGGCCTTTCACAAAAGCCGTCTCGTTCATTTACGAAACTGACGTTACGGCATTTATAGTGCATTGCAACATTTTTGTGCGACGCACCATCCCTCTTCGAGCATTCCGAGGGGGCATGCGGAGGGTCGGTGGCATCTCGAGATCGCCGGTTCTGCAGGAAGAACTCTTCTGGACGGACCACCTGATCCAGCATAGCCTCGCAACAGAGCACGACGTTTTGCCACCTGCGTATCTACTTCAGCCGCTATTCGGCAACCGTCCAAGTCTACGTCAACGAAAGCGTTAAATCGTGCGCCGCAAACTTTCAGTGGGCGTACCCGCTGGGCACAAGGCGATCGCTTTCCTTAGCGCGCCGTCGAGAAGTTGCCTCGATATGGCGGTGGTTGACGCGAAGGCGCGCCTCTACCGCTTCCAGTGCGCCGTGAAGTGACCACCCCTGGTGGTCTATCGGTTAGCCAAGTTCCGGATCAGTGCGGATGCCTGAAGAAGACAACCGCTTCCTATCATCCAGGCATACAGTCCCACATGATCCGACGGGCTGAAGCCGGTGGGCAAATGCACGATAGGCATTCGAAACGACTTATCGTCGATCACCAACCCAACGGATCGAAGATCCGGTGGCACGTTTCCGGGAATTGCCAAAATTGGGGTATCCTTGTCCCAGACCAAGCTTGTCGCCAGCGACTCTTCATTATAGGCAACCGAAACATCCGCCCTGTGCCCCGGTGGGCGCCAAAGCTCCAGTTTGAGGTCATAAACGCAGCCTGTCAGACCATTTTCGACCGGCACCATCCAAGGTTCCAAGGTGGCGGCCGTCGTGTCGGAAACGCCACGAGATCCACCTATGGTTTGGAGCTGACCAGCGGCATTCCCCAATAGATCCGAAATCGCAGTCAAACTCGAAGAAGCGCCTGCCGCCCCGTTAGACGTTGATCCAGAATCCGATGCGTCGTCAGTCACCACAATATCCGCAGGTCCCGGCAACGCAGTGACCGAGCCATCGTCACCCATCAAAGTGACAGTCGATCCACCCTCGATATGCACGAGGTCGCCCAGTCTGAACAGTTTGCCGAGCTGAGGGCTGTCCGCGGGAGGATCGACAGCGACAACGACATACTCGCTGGCCGCAGGAGCGCTCGAGCAGGAACCAACTGCTGCGATGGCCGCAGCCAGTAGGAAAATGATTTTGGGTTGCCGATACATGACGCACGTTCAACCATACGCTTGTTTTACTTGCCTTCAAGATAGATCCTATCGCCAGCCTCACCCTGCTTCAGTCTCCCAAGGTGATAAGCAACGAGGCCATCGTTGGGATATTGAATGGCCAGCGATGCAAAGGCAGCAGCGGCAGTCTTGTCGCGCGCGGACATCAGCAAGTAAGCTTGCGAGTAAGCCTCCACCATCTCGCGATTCATACGCCCGTCTTCCAGCAACTCGAAGGCTGAGATCCACTCAGTCTTGCCTTTCAGACACAACACACCGGACGGCCGAAGCAGGTAGTCATCGGAAGAGTTCGCCACCTCCTCGCTGATGCAGTTCACGGTACCTAGAAACTTGTTCGCGCCTTCGAGCCTGGCAGCGGTGTTCACCGTATCGCCCATGGCCGTGTAGTTGAAGAATCGATTGCCCCCAAAATTTCCGACAACTGCAGGTCCTCGATGGACGCCGATACGAGTGACGCCAACGTCATGGCCTCTAGACTTTAGATCTGTCCGAAATCTTCGAGACATCGCGACGGTAGCAAGCGTTAGTTTTAGCGCCCTTTCGGCTTGGTCCTCCTGCACACCCGGTGCGCCAAAAAAACCAATGACTGCATCGCCTATTAGTTTGTCTATCGTGGCGCCATGTTCAATGAAGAGACCACAAACCGCCTCGAGGTATTCATTCAGAACCGTAGCAAATACCTCTGGTTCCGTCCGTTCGCCCAAACTGGTGAATCCCTCAAGGTCGGTGAACACGCACGTTATCAAGCGTTCGGATCCGCCGAGGCGCAGCGACGCCGGCTTGCTGACTAGCTCTGCCACGACTGCCGGGCTGAGATACTGCGAGAACGCGTTCTGGACGAAACGCCTTTCTTTCGAGTCCCGGTGCCATGCCAGAATGGCGACGAATCCGGAGAGCCCTAGCAGCAGCATCGACGGCGCGACCATAGGTAACAGAATTCCGGCCTTGGCAAACGCGGTTGCTTCTAAGATCAAAACCAAAACGACTGCGCCGATGATGACCACAGGTTTCACCAACACTGATATGCGGAGCCAAGCGACCCAGATGCAGAGCGCCGTCGCGAGAACGAAGGGCGCAAACGCCGCCACCGCCTCTGGCGTAATGATTTTGTCGCCCTTGATCAGTCTCGCCAGCGCATTGGCATGAATAACGACACCCGGCAGCGCTCCGGCAACAGAGCCGTTCAGCACGGCAAAGGGGGTTGCATGACGATCCTGCAGCGGGAGGTCAACGCCGATCAAAACGAACTTCCCGGCGAACCAGGCCGGGGGCGCGAAAGCGGCGGCGTGTGCCGGATATATTGTCCATCGTGCCGGATGAATGCCTGTAGCCCGATAGTAGACCATCTTCTCCGCAGCTTGCGATGCCGATATGCCGGCGGTCTGCGCAAGCGCTGACGCAAAGCTAGGTTGCCAGTTGCCATTCACCACGCGCCCGGGAAATTCTTCCCGCACAACCCCGTCGACCCTATCATGAGACAGGGCGGCCAGTCCGCGGATGGCGCTTGGCGCGAAGCGACTAAGATACGACAGTTGCTTGTCGGTAAGGTCGTCCCCGTGTGATGCAGATGCGACAATTACCGGACTTTCGGCCGCCTCGATAACCTCAGCTAGGCGCCGATCCTTTTCCGCCTCGGTTGGCTGATCGAAAAGCAAGTCGATGCCTATTGTTCTCGGATGAGCCTTATCGATTCTCTGCACGAGGTCGGCCAAGGCACCCCGATCCAGCGGCGATCTATAGGGAAACCTTTCCAATGTCTGCTCTGTGATCGTTACGATCACGATGTCTGTCGGGGGCGCGACGAAGGGCGAGATGGTCGTCATCAAGACGTCGCGCAGCAGTTTCTCGCCTGAGGGAGAGAATGTGGCAATGCAGGCGCCCAGAATGAAAAAGAATCCGAGCGAGGCGAGAAGGCGCCCTTTTTGAACCATTCCGATCGGCGTGAAGACGGCCAAGCTGCGTGCAATTCGTTTCGGTGTCTATCGGCGTGAATCTATACAGCATAGACCGCTGACGAACTGTGGGCTAGCGGTGGGCCCTTCGCTAGATCCGCTGGACTTGACACTGCGAAGCACCGGGCTCAGTCTCGCAAGACTGCTCCGGTTTTATCCTGTCCATCGACTGGTGAATCCGCTGCATGAGCTGAGACTAAGGATATACAGCCATGATGGCGCTTCGCTTCGCCATTGCGCTTCTTCTAGTTTCGCTGAGCGCCCAAGCGTGGGCAGAACGGCGCGTCGCGCTGGTCATCGGTAATTCTGCCTATAGATACGCGGTTCCACTTTCCAATCCAAAAAATGATGCGGTGGATATGACCGCAAAACTGCAGGCGTTGGGCTTTGAGGTGGTTGCAGGCGAGGACCTCGATCTGAGCGGGATGCGCGGCACGGTTCGAGATTTCATCGGCAAGCTGGATGGTGCCGACATGGCGCTTCTCTTCTATGCCGGCCATGGCGTCCAGGTGAACGGCACCAACTACATGGCTCCCGTTGATGCGCGGCTATCCACATATAACGACCTCGACTTCGAAGCCGTGCCCATGGACCTCGTCTTGTCGGCCATGGAGCGAACCACGAAGGTCAACCTGGTATTTTTGGATGCTTGCCGGGACAGTCCTTTCTCACAGAACCTTGGGCGCTCGATGGGTACGCGATCAGGGTCGGTCGGTCGGGGCTTGGCAAAGCTAGGCACGGGCGTTGGATCGCTCATAGCCTTTGCAACGCAGCCCGGGAACGTTGCGCTGGACGGCGAGGGAAGGAACTCGCCGTTCACATCTGCGCTGCTGAAGAATCTTGGTACGCCTGGCCAGGACATCTCCCGAGACCTCATCAACGTCCGTAGGGATGTGCTTGAAGCAACCGACGGCAAGCAAGTGCCATGGGACAACTCCTCGCTGACGGGCGACGTCATTTTGCAACCGTTGTCCGGAAACACCGCTGTCACGGCGGGTGCGAAAGGAGGGGACGTAGAAGTCGCCTATTGGGAGACCATCAAGGAAAAAACGGACAAGCGCTTCTTTGAGGCCTATCTCAGACAGTATCCAAGCGGCGCCTTTGCGGCGTTAGCCAGCTTGAAGATCGACGAGATCGAACAGGCAGCAACAGATCGTGGCAAAGCCCCCTCGATTTCCATCGCGGGCGTGGCGGTTGCAGAAGCTCATCCTGATTTAGATGTGACGCAAGCTTTGGCTGATCCGCGCGCGTTGACAAAGGCAACGCAAACAGAGCTAACGCGAGTCGGCTGCCTTGTCGGACAGGCAGACGGCAAATGGGGACCGGGAAGTCGGAAAGCTCTTCAAGCCTTTGCCGAGCAGCGGGGATTGAAGCTTGCCAGCCTGGAGCCGACGAAAGAGGTGTTGCGCGCAATCAAGAATATGCCAGAACGTGTCTGCGCTCCGGTCAAGGTAAAGGCTTTTGATGGCGCGTGGGCACTGACGCGGCGCGCAGGTAATTCCGCCTGCGATTACACTGAACAGTCAACGACAATCTTTATCGATGGAACGGAAATTTCCGCGATGGTGCCTTTGGCCGGAACAATCACCGCCGACGGGGCATTCGACATCTATTTAAGTTTCGTCGATGACGATGGTGCGCCAAGGCAAAACCATATCATCGGCAGGCTTCAAGGTGCGAAAGGCAGCGGTGAGTTTTCTCGAGTCGGAGGCGAGTGTGCAGGTGTCGTAAGACTTGACAAGCGTACTGAATAGGGCCGGCATTTGCGGGTCCGTGCAAACGCCGACCAAACCATTCGGACGTGGTCCGTCTCATTGAACCAACGTTGAAGTCGCGTGGACTTTGCCGTCGTCGCGTACCTCGTAAAATTTGTCGTTGTCAATGTAGATAAGATGACAAACTGGTTTACCTTGGTCTTGTGAACAGGCCTTGTCGCCGTCGAAAGTCAATGGAACTTTGACCTTTATCTTAGTTTTGTTGTTCACCAAAGCTTCGCCAATGATCTGTTTTTTCTTCCAGTTCCAGACAAGAGTGGCAGTTATGGCAGCTCCAGCGTCGTATATAATTACATTTACCTTTTTTCCATTAGCAAAAGTCTTAAATTCTTCCATCGATGCTTTCTTCGCGCTACTTGGTAGATCCTCGGCCCAAGCGGACATAGCAAGTGAAAACGTAGCTGCGACAACAAGCGATAACAGTTTCATCCTATCCTCCCCATCCCCCGCCGGTTTGACTGAAATGTCTATATATTCTTAAGCGAGGAGACTGAAAATTATCATGATAACAAGCTTTCAAGAAGCGGAAATCAGCGCGTCCTAGATGTCGTTGGGGACATTTGCTCAAGTTGAGCGAAGCCGCACATTCTAGCATGTTCCCTAGGATTTGCGCTTAAGCCAACGCGTTTTCGGTGTTTACAATGCGCAGACCGCCCGAGCGTGTGATGCGTGGTGTTTGGATTGCGAGCCTCTTTGCACTTACCGCCGCCTATCTTGCCGACCAAGCGGGCCTTGAGGGCATCGTCTCGAAGCGCGCCGACAGCCCGTATCGAAGCGGCCCGACGACGAATTGGCTGAAGACGAAGAGCTTCACAGTCCAGGAATACGAACTATTGGGCGTCGAGCGCAAGCCAGGCAAGGCGGCATTCGCCTTGCTGGCGAAGCCCGGTACCGGAAAATATGCCGGTTCGGCTTTCATCACCTTGAACCAGGAGATGCGCGAACGGCTGTGGAAGCGTGTCCAAGAGCACGCCGGGCCACCCCCGAAGGCCGGCGACCATGGGTCAGGCCGGGCTGAAAGCCCACGTCAAGCATCTACGGGGCGAGTTCGGATTTCGCCACGCCTCACTGCAGGATTCAGAGAGGAGTGATACCTCCAGCGAACACGGCACGAATTAGCCGGCAAACCGCGGCGGGCGGGTGCCTCGGGGACAAGATGGTAGATTGCTAATGCGTTTGCGGGTGTGGCCTTAAGTCGCAAACTATTGGCTTCAGAAGCAGGGCGTCGGGCTTCATTGACGGTGCTGCCAACACCATATGGTGATCCATAGCCTCCCAAACGAGAGAAGCTCGCCCTGACGGGTCGCACTGCGGCCGTCACCCGGCAATTGCTACGAACTAGGAAACCATCATGCCTGAAAATATCAGACTAACTTCGAGAGATGTCCCCCTCATTCAGCTAGGCCTCTATCAATGCCGCTTCCCGGTGAGCGAAGACCCGTCAGTACCCGGTGGTTATCGTTTTTGTGCTGGGCCAACTTCGCCGGATCGCGTCTACTGCGATCACCACCACAACATTGTGACTGCCGTGGACCCTCGTCGAGCCCGTTCGGGTCTCCACCTCGCTCAACGACGCGCCGCGTAAGTCTGACTGGCGCCGGCCTCCCGGCCAGGCGCTATGCGCTCCAATGGCTACGACCTTTCCGTCGGCTCGGTCTGGCCCATCCTCCCTTATGCCGTCGTCGCCGATGTATCCCCCCGTCGCCCGATTGAGAACGACGACTTCTCGCCGAAGCGATCGCTTCGTAGCCCGACTGGAAGCTCAGTGAGCTTTTGTAGAGGTCGAGGGTCCAATCCAACGTCTGGACTCCACTGGAGTGCCTGCACTCGAGAGCGATTGGCTCTACGGCAGCCGATAAGGACCAAATGCGCCATCTGCGTAGTTCGAGGCATCGCGATGAACGGCAGCCATCGGGCCCGTCCCAGAAGTTGGGGTGCGAGCGCACTATGGCGCAAGTCGGCCCCATTGCCGACTTTCCCGCACCCAATATTCCTTGCGAAGGATGATCCCGCTTTGAGGGCAACCAGCGCCCACAACACACAACACAAAGGCTTCAACGGTTTTTTTGCGGACCAATTGGCTTCTGCCGGGCCGCATAGGGTCGGCCGTCACTCCGGCAAGCCCGCGAACCGCATGTGTTCGATCCAGCGGTCGAGGCTTCCGGGGGCGGTCCATAGCTTCTCCCATTCCCTGCGTTCTTTGCGGATAGATTCGCCGGGCGAGTCTTTGAGGACAACCGCGAGCGCTTCCTTTGCCTCCCGCTCGTTTCCCAGACAGGCGTGGATCCCCGCAAGCATTCGGTGTGCGCCGCTTGGGATTCTGGACATTTTCCGCATCTCCGCCAGCGCAGCCCTGCAATCGCTCTTTTCCCAGAGCGCCCAGCCCATCTGCCAGTGGAACCAGTCGGGGTAGAAGGGATCGATGCCTTTGGCCTGCTCGATCCGATCGATCGCTTCGTCCGTACGGCCCACATAGAGCAGCAGATCCGTACTGTGGACGAGGATATCCGAATTGCTGGGATTCAGGGCTATCGCCTGATCGAACCGGGCAAGGGCCTGCTCGATCTCGCCGGCTTCGGTATGGATTTGGGCGCGGACATTATGCGCCTCGGCGTCGTCCGGAGCGAGCAAGATGGCCTTGTCGGCGTATTCGGCGGCGCGCTTTAACGCCTCGTCATGGTTATGTTCCTGCTCGTGCCACCCGAATACCGCGTCATTGCGATAGGACCAGGCCAGCCCGATATAGCCGAACTGGGAGTTCGGATCCGCTTCGATCGCCTTAAGGTTCAGCTGCCGAAACAGCTGGTTCCTCGCGGCAGAGAAATCCTCTTGGATCTCGGCAATTGCCATCAGGTGATAGTGGAGCGCGCTGACCCGGGCGGCGTCGCTCGTTGGCAGGGGGCGTTCGATCCTATGCCCGACCCGATCCGCAAGCGTGCGGATGATCACCTCCTGGACGACGAAAAGATCGCCAATCTCCCGGTCGTAGCTGTTGGCCCAGAGATTCGATCCGTCATGCGCATTCAGCAACTGGGCGGTCACTTTCAGCCGGCCTCCGATCTTCTGCTGGCTGCCTTCGAGCAGGTAGTCGACGCCGAGTTCATCTCCGATCTGCCTGGTCTCGACCGGCTGGTCCCGGTACCTGAAGCTCGAGTTCCGGGCGATGACGGCATAAGTCTTGCTCCACGATAGCTCGGTGATGATCCCCTCGGCGACGGCATCGCTGAGATATCCCTTGTCCTCACCGATACTGAAGTCGTCGAAGGGAAGGATCGCAATCCTCGGCATGTCGCTCGAAGGAACTGGAGCGGCTCGCCATATTTCCGCGCAGTAGTATGCGCCGATCGCTGCCGCGACGAGAACGATTGCAGCAAGAACGAAACTGCGTCGCGGGGATCGCGCCTGCGAAGGTTCCGTGCCGGCTGCGGCGTTTGGGTCCGCCGCGTTCGATGGATCGGCATTCAGCCGGTAGCCTCGCTTGGGGAAGGTTTCCACGATCACGTGCGCGTCGTCCCCCAACGCGCGGCGCATGTCGGCAATGCATTGAGTGAGGCTGTCGTCGGTCACGAAGGTATCGGGCCAAACCGCCAGCATCAGCGCATCCTTGGACACGATCTCGCCCGGTCGCGCCGCGAGCACCGAGAGCACCTCGGCGGACTGGCTGCGAAGATTGACCGCTTTGCCTTCGACGGTTCGGAGTTCTTTGCTTTTCGTCAGGAAGGCAAAACCGCGAAACGTGATCGTTTCAGCAGATTTCAGGTCAATTTCAGGGGCCGTTCGGGACATTTCACCTTCCTGGCGCGCTTCCTAGTTTAGCCCATTCGGCCTTCGCCTCCAAGCGATCCCAGCAGCACCGGATGAAACGGAGGACGACATGAATCGCACCAAGCTCATCATCGCTCTCGCTCTTCTTTTGGCAACGCAAACGGCTGCAAAACCGGATTCCAGCATCGCGAGATTCTGTGGTCCTGACCATGTCAACGAGGTTGCCTCAGACGACGTCCGTCCCAACTCCGGCGGTTATTGTATCGCCAGCCTTAAGTCGATGGATAACCAGGCCATGTTCACCGCCATCGCTGTCACAATCCTTCTGACCAACCAGGGGGAGCTAATCAGGCTCCCCGACGTGAAACCCATGACCTCCATGGCGGAGTGCAGAGCTTGGACCCATCAACAGGAGTTCATGCGCGTACTCCCCGGCTATCTCGCCACCTTCCATTACTGCGACAACGCCTCAGAACCATGATTTTGCAAGGCCTGGCTGTTCACGCTCGGACCGAAGGATGGCACCACTCCTGCCGGGACCAAGGTCGTCGAGATCGGGCCCGTTCCGCCGATCAGTGCGAGCGAGTATTTGCTGCGCGTCAACCGTGCCGGTGGAGCGCCCGGTGCCAAGACGCCGATCCATACACATCCGGGACCGGAGGCCTTCTATGTGCTGGGCGGCAAGCTCGGCCAAAGAACGCCCCACGGCGTGAGCTATGCCGAAGCCGGCACGACCATGGTCGGACACGGGGTCGACAAGCCGATGGAGGTGTTCAGCGCCGGCACAACCGCTGTTGATGAGCTGGCCATCTTCGTGGTGGACGCCAATCGGCCGTTCTCGTCGCCGGCCAGCCTCGACTGAGGCGACGTTTCGCAGGGTGGCGCGCATGTTTGGTACGAACTGAGGCGGCACCCCAGCGAAGATCCGCAAGATTCGGGAAATTTGGATTTTCGCTTACACGCATCATCGAAGCCGTCGGGCGGCACTGGGCGCGGCGCTATCCGCATCTCAGCCGCAGCTCGCGCGTGGCTCCCGGATCATATCGAGTCCGGCGGGACAAGAAAACAGTTCTCATGCTCTTGGGTCGGATGGAGGCAAATATGATAGTCGCCGTCCTGCGACGGAATCTCATCACCATATGGGATGAAATATCGCTGTTGCCGCGTGATCTTCCGATGATCCCCGGGCCTCAGGATCACAACCCAGCCACCGGGACGAACATGAACCGCGCCGTTTGGGATTCGCTGACACTCGCCACGTTCGGCGTCGCCGTGACAGCAGGCCAGCGGATAGCTCCACCCTGACGGGGCATCATGCGCCCTCGAGGGAACCAAAAACCCTAGCGACGAAAGGGCCGCAAGGACGACCGCGGCAGTGGCTCGGCGCCGCGCTGTTCCCTTTTCCGGTTGCCGCTTCGGCCACATGTTGAAGTGACTATATGCCTGCTAATTAGCACTAGCTAATAAAAAGATGCTGACGCGTCATCTTATGCACCCGTTCTTGCGTTCCGTTTCGGCATGCTGTCTACCCGGTTCTATCCCGGTAGTGTGTCTCAGTTTGAAATTTCGCGTTCGCTTCGTTACGCCGCTTCCTGCCTTTGCGTGACAACTGCGTCATCCAGCGGGCAGTGCAAGTAAAGCGCCACATCACGACCGATGCGGAATCCGTCAAAGGCGTGCGAAACTTCGTAGGAGCAAGGTCTTCGCGAGTGCCGGGCAGGGGATATTTGTCACCACCGCCTCTCGTTCTCGAAAGTACCGAGGAAGGCCCGAGAGACGAAGTCAAAGCTGCACCTGGAGCTGATCGACGGAGAGCAGTTGCTTGAGATGCTTTACACAACCAGCGCGCCGAAGCCTGCCTTGCCTCCGCCGCAGGTCAAACTCGACCAGGAATGGCGGGACGTCCATGGCCCGGGTCATTCTCGCACTCGAATTTTACTGATTACATGAGCGGATGGCCCCGTTGGGGGAGCCGCAGACGCGCTCGGCCGAAAGTGTCTGCATTTGGTCTGAGATCGATCGGGTCGAAGCCAATTTCCACCTGCTGCGCTTCACGCTGTTGCAAGACATTCAAATTTGAGCTTCCGCACTCATGCTTTGTCGAGAGTATCTCCGTAAGTTTTAGCCGTTCTGAATCGCCGTCGGCGACGATGACGACAAAATAGGAGAACGCAATGGCTCGCAATCACGTTGAACGTCTTGGAGAGTTTAGGGAAATCTTGGTCGCGACGCGGCGCGAAGGAGTCCGTAACGTGCACCATACTCGCGACGCAATGCGGGCAAGTGGCTTTCAGATCGGGGACAGCGACGGCTCCAGCTACGGAGCCGAGCTGAAGGTGCTCCAAGAGGAAATTGAGGCAGTCGATCGCGCCATCGAAGACGAGAAACGGTTGGCCCTGGCCCTCGAGAGCGCGGCTCAATCCCGCCGACCGACTAAGCCGAGAATCGTGAAGGGAACATAGAGTCAGGTAAGGCCCTTTGCGCCCGTCGCGTCGATCGTCTTCGGTACAGTGTCGGGCTCGTCGCCGCCGTGGCGCAGCGCCCTAAAAGCGGACGTTTCGCTTTCGGCCCCTAGCGCAACGCAGAGCATCTGCTCGGCAAAAATCGCTCCTGTGAACTCCGACGTCGCATGCCGGACCAACAGGTTCGGCCAACATCAGGTGTGACGCAGTCCCAACAAACATGCAGTTCAGACAATCGATTACGCGTCTTTGTTGAAGTCGTGCCATGTGGCCGATCCGAAAGGATCGGCCGCATCCGGCATCCTTCACCTTCACTGACTGAAACACGCTTAAAAAAATCGGGCCCGAGTAGACTAAGTTTCATGGACTAAGTCAGAGGCCCGCAATGCGCACCGTCAATATCCACGAGGCCAAGACATCTGTCTCGTCTTGTCGACAGGGCGGCCAAAGGCGAATCCTTCATTATCGCGAAATCCGGCAAGCCGATGGTCAAGGTCATTGCCATAGCCGCACCTGCGGCCGGCGAAATGCGTCGGGTGGGGTTTATGGCCGGGCGGTTTTCAGTTCCGCACGATTTTGATCGCATGGCCGATGACGAAATCGAGAAGCTGTTTGGCGGCCACTTCTTCTCGATACCCATCTTCTGCTCTGGGCGGCGGGCGAGCCCGAAAAGCCTCCGCGTGCCGCCCTCGCTGAGATCGAGAATGCCGACAACCACTTGACGTTCAGCGCCGCAAGTCTCTGGGAGATTGCCTTTAAACGCGGTCTGGGCCGCCCTGACGTCAGGGTCGGTGCGCGTCTTTTGTGTCGGGCCTGATGGACAATGTCTATCATGAGCTGCCAATCATCGGCGAGCATGCCATCGCGGTGGATGGGCTCCCACCATCCACAAGGCCCTCTTCGATCGGATCCTGATTGCTCAATCGATTGTGGAAGGCATTACTTTGCTGACCGTCGACGATCTGGTCGCGCAGTATCCTGGGCCCGTCCGTCGTCTCTGATCAAGCGGACCCCAAGCCCCTCGGTAGGGTAGTCCAGTTATCGCTTCAGACCACCCATGAAAGCCTTTACTCGAGCAGAGTCGACCTGGTTCCACCAGACGCCGTCGTGCTTCAGCGCGCTGGCGATGATGACCCCGTCGACGATGGCGAGGATATCCTTGGCATTGTCCGGCGTGACACCGCTGCCGACCAGCGTCGGCAGGCCGGCGGCCTGCTTGATCATGCTTATGTAGCCCAAATCCGCGGCGTGGCCGGTGCGCTGGCCAGTGGCGATGATGGCGTCGGCGTCGAAGAAGACCAGGTCCTTGACCAGTTCCTCCACCGGGCGGTCGGCGACGATGGCGTGTGCGCCGTGCTTGACATGCGCATCGGCGAAAATGCGGATGCCGTTGGCACGCAGCCTGGCGCGGTAGCGTGCCGCGCGGCCCGATTCGCCTTCGACAAAGCCCTCATTGGCGACGTAGGCATTCGCCCATTGATTGACTCGCACGAAGCCGGCGCCGGCTGCGCTGGCGATCGCCAGGGCCGGGATCGCGGCATTGGCCAGCACATTGATGCCGATCGGCCTGCCGAGTTCACGGCGGATGCGGTCGGAAACGACCGCCATATAGGCCGCCGTCTCCGGGCCGATATCATCAGGCTTGGCGAACGGGATGTCGCCATGGTTCTCGACGATGACGCCGTCGCAGCCGCCGTCGAGATAGGCCTTGGCGTCGTCGAGCCCGCGCTGGTAGATCGCCTCGATAGCCTCGCCGTCATAGCGCGGCGCGCCGGGCAGCGGCGCCAGATGAACGACGCCGATCACCACCTTTGTGCGGCCGAAAAGGTCTACGAGCGCGTCGCCGCCAGATTGGCCGAGCTGGGTCATGAGAGCTCCATTTGATCGATGAGCGCCGCCATCTCGGAGGCGGAAGGACAGGATGCCAGCGTGCCCGGCCGTGTCACGGCGATTGCAGCGGCGGCGAGCGCCAGCTTCAGCGCCGAGATGACCGGCATGCCCCGGGCAAGCCCACCGGCCAGACAGCCGCAGAACACATCGCCCGCGCCGCTGGTGTCGAGCGCTTCGACCTGCGGCGCCGGCAAACGAAGCGGCTCTTCATGGCCCGGGCCAAGCAGGAGACAGCCTGCGGCGCCGAGAGTGATGACGACGGTGCCTGCGCTTTTGGCCACCAGCGCATCGGCCGCCGCCGCGATGTCATCCCGGCCGGTCAAGATTTGCGCTTCGGATTGGTTGACCACCAGAACCTCCGCCAGGCCGAGATCGGGCAGCGAGGCCGTGTCGATCGGGCTGGCGTTGAGAACGGTGCGCGCACCGTTTCCCTTTGCTGCTCTGAGGCAGGAATTGGTCACGGCAGTCCGCAAATTTCCCTGGCAGACGAGGATGTCGCCGGGGGCGATCCAGCGGACAAGTGCTGTCTGCGTCACCGGATCGAAGGCCTCGCTGCAGGCGACGCCGCTGACGATGAAATTCTCTCCGCCTTTATCGACGACGATGGTCGAGCGGTCGCTCGGCAGCTCGAATTCGCTCACCTCAAGGTCTGACAGCTCGCTGTCGAGGCGGCTCCTGATCCATGCGCCTGCGGGGTCCTTGCCGAGCGCCGTCCAGAACGTCACCTCTGCACCAGTCCGTGCTGCTGCGACCGCCTGGTTGGCGCCCTTGCCGCCGAGACCGTCGGCGTAGCTCACGGCATTCAAGGTCTCGCCCGGGGCAGGGAAGCGGCCGACACGAAACATGGTGTCGACGCAGGCATTGCCGACGACGTGGACATGCATGGCTCAGCTCTCACCGGTCGCCCAGCCCAGCATCTGTTCGAACAGGGTCTTGTAGCCTGGCCAGGCGATGAATTGCGGCGGCAGCCAATGCGGCCCGACATCGGATGTCCAGGCCACGGTGCGGCCCTTGCCGTAACGGCCGGTGACAAGCAGCGGCAGCGAGCCATAATCCGACGACACACTGGCCAGGACCTCGGCCCCGTCCTTCAGCGTCACCTCGTTAAAACCGAGCAGGATCGGCCAGTCCGAGCCGAGGCCCCTGAGGATGGGATGGCTCGACCCTGGTTTCGGCACGGGCGCAAAACCTTCGGGAACCTCGACGCGGTCGTCGTAGGCCAGGCAATTCACCGGCAGCACGTCCTCGACCGGGGTCTTGCGGTAGCGCGCGCCGCCGTTGATGCCCTGGAAGCTGTAGTAACCGCCGAACATCAATAGACCGCCGCCGCCGCTGACGTAATCGCGGAGCAGGCGCAGGCGGTTCGGCGTCGGCTTGGAGTGGACCCAGGTGTCGGGATGCAGCAGCAGCGTGTTGGCGCCGATGTCGGAGAGCACGACCGCGTCATAGGCCGACAGCGCCTCCATGGTCTGTGGAAAGCCGCGCTGCGCCTCATGCGCCGGCATGAACGTGACGTCGAAGTCGGTCGCCTTCAGCGCGCCCAGCAACTCGTCTGCGCCGGTGTGGTAGGTAACGGTCGGAAACTGGTCGAAACCCTTGATATGGGTCGCGGTCGACACCCAGGATTCGCCGGCAAGCAGGATCTTCTTCTTGGACATTTGAACTCCAGTGTAATTCCAGGCCGCTTAGAGCCGCGCGAATACGCTTTTCGGATTGGCGATCAGCATGCGGTCGATGGCCGGCTGCTCGACGCCATGGCGTTTCAGGCGCGGTATGAAATGCTTCAGGATATAG
This sequence comes from Mesorhizobium sp. M1365, assembly GCF_040317865.1. NCBI lineage: Bacteria > Pseudomonadati > Pseudomonadota > Alphaproteobacteria > Hyphomicrobiales > Phyllobacteriaceae > Mesorhizobium > Mesorhizobium sp. M1365. Next base: position 13,281 of record NZ_JAMYLG010000049.1, on the reverse strand, counting down.
CCATAGCCGAAGCCGCCGAAGCGCGTCAGCATGATCTTGAGGAACACATCCTGCGACAACAGCAGGCGGTCGCCGAAGCCCGCCTCGACAAGGGCGGCGATGGCGCGTGCGTTCTCTTCGTCGGAGGGCGATTGCGCGTCCTGGTCGGCATAATAATAGTCCATGCCGATCATGTCGTATTCGAGGAACGCGCCCCGCCGGGCGAGGCTTTTCTGGTAGTCGGGATCGTCGTGGCTCGGGTTCATGTGGCAGAGCACGGTGTGGCGAAGATCGGCGCCCTCGGCCTCAACGATATCGAGCACCTCGTGCGCCAGCCGCTCCCAGCCAGGCAGATGGATCGACAGCGGCACGCCGGTTATGCGCGAGGCGCGCGCCGAAGCCCGCAGCGACTTGCGTTCCTCCGCGGTGAAATCCTTGCTGACGCCGACTTCGCCGATCAGCCCGGCCATGATCGGCGGCTGCGTCTCGCCGCCGCCGACATCGTTGACGATGAACTCGGTCACGGCGTCCACATCCATCGCCTTCAGCCATTCGGGATGGGTGTGCTCGAGATAGAAGCCGGTGCCCATGACGATCTTCAGGCCGGACATGCGGCTGATGCGGGCGAGCTTTTCGGGGTCGCGGCCGATGCCGATATTGGTGGCATCGACGACGGTGTGGCCGCCCAGCGCGCGATAGCGCTGCAGCTCAGACAGCGCCAGGTCGGCGTCGTCGAGCGAGACGTTGTCGCGGTTGACGTATGGGTTCATGCGCAACTCGCCGATGATCTCGATGTTCACCGGCTGCTCGGCGATCGCCATGTCATCGGGATGGCAGGGGCATTTCCAGCTGCGCGCACCATCGAGCAAGATGTGCTCGTGCATCAGCGTAATGCCCATCTCCTCGACCGGAACCGGGCCGAGCACGGTCATCACATGGCCGGTTTCGACGCCGATTGGCAGCCGTCGCCTGGGCACCGCGTCATCGAACAGATCGCCCATCGGCTCAACGGCTCCGCACGGCGCCGCGAAACAGGCGGAAGTTCAGCCAGATGGCGATCAGGATGATCGTTCCGGTGACTATCGGCGTCAGGAAAGGCGACAGATGCGCCAGGATCAGGCCGTTGCCGATGACGGCCACGGTCAGCGCGCCGAGCACCGTGCCGATGATCGTTCCGCGGCCGCCGAACAGGCTGGTGCCGCCGAGCACGACGGCGGCGATGACTTCCAGCTCGAAACCCTGGCCGGCATTCGAAGATCCCGATCCAAGCCGGGCAGCAATAATGATCCCGGCAAGGGCTGCCGCGGTGGCGGAAATCACATAGACGAAGAGCGTCGTCTGCCGCGTGTTGACGCCGGCGCGCCGCACCGCCTCGGCATTGGCACCGATACCGGTGACATAGCGGCCGAATGGCGTCTCGTTGAAGGCGAGATAGGCGATGACCAGGATCGTCAGCGCGATCAGCGCCGGCACCGGCACGCCAAGAAACCAGGCGCGGCCCAGCACGGTGAAAGCGCTTCCTGGCTCGATGGGGATGGAATAGCCGCCGGTGATCAGCAGCGCCACGCCACGGATCACCGAAAGCCCGGCAAGCGTGACGATGAAGGACGGGATGCCCTCATAGGCAATGAAATAGCCCTGTACCGCCCCAAGCAGGGCGCCGAGCGCCAACATGGCGAGGATAACGACTGGCCACGGCAGGCCAAACTGCAAAACCGTCGCCGACAGCGTCGCCACCAGCGCCAGCACGGAGCCGACCGAAAGATCGATGCCGCCAGTGGTGATGACGAAAGTCATTGCCGCGGCGACGATCAGCAGCGGCGCCGACTGCCGCAGGATGTTCAACAGATTGGGCGATGTCAGAAACGCGTCGGTCGCAACCGAGAAGATGATGCAGACGACCAGAAAGAACAGCGCGATCGAGACGACGCTGCCATTGGCGAGCAGCGCATCGCGCCAGGTGCCCCTGCGTACTCGTGAGGGCTGGGCGGTGTGGATCGCGTCGCTCATGCCGGCGCTCCACCGCGATAGCCATTGGTGGCGGAACGCGCACTGAACTTGCGGCCGACGATCAGATTGACCACGTCTTCGATATTGGTCTCGCCGATCAGCCGCTCGGCGACATTGCGCCCTTCATACATGACCTGGATGCGATCGCAGACGAGGAACAGATCCTGCAGCCGGTGGGTGATCAGGATGACGCTGACACCGCGCGCACTGACCGCGCGGATCAGTTCGAGCACCGCCTCGACTTCGGCCACGGCAAGCGCTGCCGTCGGCTCGTCCATGATCAGCACGGCCGGCTCGAACGAGGCGGCGCGGCCGATCGCGATCGACTGGCGCTGCCCGCCGGAGAGGTTTTCGACCTTGAGCCGCGTGTCGGCAATGACGATGCCGAGCCGATCGAGCATCTGGCGCGTCTCGTCATGCATGCGCTTCTTGTCGAGAAAGGAAATGCCTGCGATGCGGCGGCGCGGCTCGCGGCCAAGAAACAGATTGCCGGCAACATCGACCGTGTCGCACAGCGACAGGTCCTGGTAGACCATCTCGACGCGCGCCGTACGTGCGTCCGCCGGGGAGCTGAAGATCATCGGCTTGCCGTCGATCTCGATGGTGCCGGCGTCGGGAACCACTGCCCCCGACAGCACCTTGCTCAATGTCGACTTGCCGGCGCCATTGTCGCCGACCAGCCCCAGCACCTCGCCCGGCTTCAGCGTCAGCGACACGTCATCGAGCGTCTGGATGGCGTTGTAGCGCTTTGAGATGCCGCTCATCCGCACCCGATAGGTCTGGCCACTGCTCATCTGGAATTCCACGCGATTGCAAGGGATCCGCGGCGCAGCCTCGGGCGGCGCCGCGGCTCGGTCGCCGACGCAGTTTACTTGAACATCGCGCGATATTGGTCGACATTCTTCTTGGTCACGATCGTCACCGGGATATTGATGATCGGGTCGATTTTCTCGCCCTTCTTGATCTTGCCCAGCGCTTCGACCGCGGCCTTGCCTTCGCCGGCCGGATCCTGCTGCACGACCGCCACCACCCAGCCGTCATCGATGCCCTGAACGGCCTGCTTGGTCAGGTCCCAGCCGAACACCTTGACGTCGCCGGTGCGGCCCTGGCTGGTCACCGCCGAAACGGCGCCGAGCAAGGCCGGCTCTCCGGTCGCATAGAGCGAGTTCATGTCCGGATTGGCCGTCATCAGGTTTTCCGAAGCGCTCAACGCGGTCTCCTGAACGTTCTGGCCGTCGACTGTGTCGAGGAAGGTGACGCCCTGGCCGCTTTCGGTCACCGCCTTCTTGAAGCCGTCGAGCCGCTGGTTCTGGATGAATGAATTGAGTGCGCCGACGATGCCGATCTTGGCCTTGCCGGCCATGTCGGTCTTCACATAGTCGGCGTAGAATTTGCCGATGTCCTCGCCGGCTTTGGTGTTGTCGACGCCGATGAACGAAATATTGTCGCCGTCGGGGATCTGCGCGTCGATGGCTATGACGGGAATGCCGGCCGCCTTGGCTGCAGTGATCGCCGGCTTGACGCCGTTGACGTCGATGGCGACCAGAATGATGCCGTCGACTTTCTGCGTGATGTAGTTCTCGATCGCGTCGTTCTGCGCGCTCGGCACATTGTTGGCGTTGAAAATGACCAGCTTGGCGCCAGCGGCGTCGGCAGCCTTTTGCGCGCCCTCGTTGATCTGGTTGAAGAACAGGGCCTGCTGGTTGATGTTGACGAGAGCGAACGTATCGGCAAGCGCCGATCCCATGGCTGCCGAGCCCATGGCAATGGCGGCGGCACAGCCGGCGAGAAGTTTGAACAGACGCATTTCGGTTCCCCTTGCTTGCGGACCAGACCTCGGCTGGTCCCGTTGGTGCTACAGGCACGAGGCAGCATTCAAGAGACTTGAATATTTGTCAATCCAAATGAACGCACAGCGTTGCTCAGAAAGTCGCCGGCGTGTTGACCCAGAAAATGCTAGCGCGTTCCTCGCCGATATTGCGGTAATGATGCGGCAGCTCCGACCTGAACACGAAGGCATCACCCGTGGCGAGAGCATGGCTCTTGCCGTCGACGATCAGTTCGATCCGCCCGGCGAGCACGTAGCCGACTTCCTCGCCGGCATGCTGGATCGGACCTTCGCTCGAGCCCTCTGCCTCGATGTGATGGATGTTGCATTGTAAGAGGTGGCCAGGCGAATACGGGATGATGCGTTCGAGCGAAATTCCTTCGCCACGCCGTAGCGCGTCGAGCGCGATCAAAGGCCTTGCGCCCGCCCGGAATACGATCGCCTCGTCGTCGTCGACTTGCTCGAACATCCAGCCGATGTTGGTGTCGAGAACCTCGACCAGGCGGTGAAGCATGGGCAGGGACGGCGAAGCCTTGCCGTTCTCGATCTTGGACAGCAGGCTTTCCGAGCAATTCGCAGCCGCGGCCAGCGTCTTCAGCGTCATGCCGCGTGTCTGGCGGGCGAGGCGCAGCCGAGTTCCAAGTCTTGCGGCATTTACGGTGGCGTCCGTTTCTGATTCTGGCCGCCGTCGATCGATTTTGTTCATCTGTTCGCCAACCATTCAACGGTCAAGGGCAACTATCGCGCGAGCAAAAGACCTCGGCTGACGATTTGCAAGTGCTGATGCGTCAAATTCGAGACTGCAGCCGTAGCTGCCTCATCCGGCGAATGCCGCTCCCGCATGAACCGTGCTGATGATCCCGCGCCAGTTATCCCCTATCGCTTGGCTGTCCATCGTGGTCGAAATCGCCAGCCGTTACCGCGTTTGCGTTATGTGGCGAGTGGACTTGGAACGACAATGCGGGCAAGGCGGGCCACGCAGCCAATCTACACAACCACGGCCGCGCCGACACGATCTGTCACCGAATTGCGGAGCGCGCCCAGAAGTCACCCGCGGCAGCGCCCCATGGAGTTACGCCCAGGGGCGTAGGCTCTCGATAGCCGCGATGTATCCAATGAAATCCCTGGGGCAGTCGCGCACCGCTTGAGCTTCGGCAATTTTGAAGAAAGTCCAACAGAATTAATGGACTAGCACCTTGCTTATGTAAGTTGCGGAAGTGACGCGCGGTTAATGCTTTAGAAGTATAGACACATCGACACGAGGTGCGAAGAAGCAACGCCAATACAGCTGGTTGGTTACAACATATTTATTTTCGCAGATATGGTATTGCCCGTCCGGGGATTCCTGTACCCGGTCCCGTGGGATGGTGAAATTATGCGGCAAATAAGTGTACCCGCCGTCCACCCTGGACCGCACCGAAGACCGGGGTATGGCGCGGCAATCTGAACCGCCGCAGCACTTGAATTTGGTCTGGGGGTCAATCTTGTCTTCGTACCAATCATGGGCGTTAGCGGCTGTTGCGGCGGCGATACACATCGCCGTGAAGATGAGCCTTCGCATGGCATTCCTCAAGTATCTGGCAGGCGCTGCTCGTTGGGGCTTCCATGTATATTAGCGTTCCATTGAAAATACCATTGGCCTCCGACCGACTTAACGCAGCTCCAGCAACCGACGCTCGCAACGGAAGACCGCATTGGGTCACGTCAGGACGACACTTGCGCCGACCAACGGTCAGCTCTTGTCGCTCCGCGTTGGAAACCCGACCGTTTGCTCTGCGCCAATGTCGGCCGTAGACGTCGGTCTTGTCATTGCCCGGAAGCAGACGTCGCCCAAAGCGGGAGCGATCGTGGTTGTGCGACATCTCGAGCACAGACTAGCTATAGTGGAGCGTTACGGCGACCCAGCAGCAGAGCGATGCCCAACGCCGGAAGCGTCGCCGTCGCGACGACGAGGAAGACGAATTGCAGGCCGGCCGACGCGGCGACCAAGCCGAGCGCCGGGCTGCCGAAGCCGAGCGCCACGTCGAGGAAGACGGTGTAGAGTCCCATGGCCAGGCCGCGGCTGCGTTGCGGAAGACGGCCTACGGCCTCGGCACCGAAACCGGGATATACCAGCGAGTAGCCAAGGCCAGTCAGGCCCGCTCCGATGGCGGCGAGAACAGGCCCGGGCGCAAGCCAGGTCAGCATCAGCCCTGCCGCCTCGACCGCCACGAAGATCACAGCGACGCGCGCGCCCCCCAACCTGTCAGGCAGGTGGCCGAAGCACAGCCTTGCCGCGATCAGCGACGCGGCATAAGCGGTGAAGGGAAGCCAGACCGGCTGCCAGCCGCGTTCGGCAAAGAGCAGCGCGCCAAAGGACAGGATCGCGCCATAGCCAAGGCTGCTGAAAGCAGCTCCGACGCCGGGAAGCCAGACCGCTTGCGCCACGCTCGTCCATGACTGTCGCGCGGCGCTCGCGGCGAGGCTGGTGCCACGCATAGGCAGGATGGCAAGCAGCGTCGCAAGCGGCAGGCCGACCGTCGCGAGTGCGATCGCGGCGAAGCCGCTCGCCGCATAAAGCGCAGATCCGATCGGCGCGCCTAGCGCGAGCGCCGCGAACATCGCCGTGCCCACCCAGGCTATGACCTTTCCGGAGTTCTGTCCGCCCGCAAGGGAAAGGCCCCAGGCGACGCCGCCGGTGATGATGAAGCTCTCAGACGCGCCCAGTACCGCCCGGCCGGCGAAGAGCGCCGATGCGGACGCTACGGGCCGGTCGAGCAATGCCAGCGAGCCGACGTAAATGAACCCCGCCAGGGCAGCGGCAATGAGGCCGACGACGACGGCCCGCTTGCCGCCGCGCCCATCGGCATAGTTTCCAGCCCCAATGCGCGACAGCATCGAGGCGACGAACTGGCTGCCCGTCACCAGCCCGACTGCGAAGGGGCCGAAGCCGAGCTGCTGGTGAAGATGCAGCGGCAGGACGGGTAGCGCCAAGCCGATCAGGAGGAAGCCGGCGAAGACAGCCGCCATGATTGGCGCCAGTTCCGCTGTCGCGCCATTTCGGTCTGAAGTCCGCGCCATTGTGGCCATCGATGACAGGTTGACAGTCGGGCTGTTCCGATCAGTAACGTTCGTAGGTTACGCGCCAGCCTTCGGCCGGATTGTCCGGGGTGAGGACCAGTTTGTTGCCCAAGACTTCGAATTTGCGTTTCATGCTCTTACCGACAAGGTTGCGGACCAGGGAGGACTCGATCGTGATGACGAAGGTCTTGTCCTGGTCGTCGATGGCGACCGGGCCGTAATAGGCTTCGTAGCCATTCGCTGTGTAAGGCGTATCCGGCGCCTTGGCGTCAGGGTTCTGGGCCTGCACCGAGAGGGTGCCGGCCTCGGTGAAGATGACCTGGCCGGAATATGGCACGGGCTTGAGGTTTCCATCGGCACCGGCCTCGAGCGACCTCATGCGCCATGCGCCGATGATCGGGGACTCTTGCGAGAAAGCCGGCGTGATAACTGAAAGCGCAAGGGCGGCGATCTTCAATCTCATCGTCATATGTCGTTGTTCCTTTTCTGATTTGCGGGTGCGGACAGGCCGTCCGTCCAATCTTCCCTCACACCGAAAGCATGACCTTGATGGCGCGCCGCTCGTCCATGGCGCGGTAGCCTTCAGTGACCTCGACCAACGGCAGCTTGAGGTCGAAGACCTTGCCGGGCTTGATCCTGCCCTTGAGCACACGGTCCATAAGGTCGGGCAGGAAGCGGCGCACCGGCGCGGGGCCGCCCAGCATGCGCTTCTGGCCGAAGAAGAGATTCTGGCCATCGAAGCTCACGCCATGCGGCACGCCGACATAGCCGATAGTGCCGCCGGGGCGAGAGCAGGCCAGCGCCTGGTCGAAGGATTCCGCCGTGCCGACGCATTCCAGCACGGAGTCCGCGCCGACGTCCTTAGTGAGCTCCTGGACGCGCGCGACGCCTTCCTCGCCACGCTCGGCCACAATGTCGGTGGCGCCAAACTCGCGGGCGAGTTTTTGGCGGCTGACGTGCCGGCTCATGGCGACGATGCGCTCGGCGCCCATCTCCTTGGCCGCAAGCACGCCCATCAGGCCGACCGCACCGTCGCCAACCACCACCACTGTCGATCCTTCTCGGACCTCGGCTGCGTCGGCCGCATACCAGCCGGTGCCGAGCACATCGGACACGGCCAGCAGGTCGGGGATGAGTTCGGCCGGCGGCACCTCGGCGGTGGCGACCAGTGTGCCATCCGCCAACGGCACGCGGGCATAAGGTGCCTGCGCGCCCGACATGAATTCGCGTTGCACGCAGGACGACTGGAAGCCGAAGCGGCAGTGCGGGCAGGTATTGTCGGAGAGACAGAACGAGCCGACGACGAACTGGCCGGGACGGACCGTGCGCACCTCTGCGCCGACCTCGACGACGATGCCACAATATTCGTGGCCCATATGCATCGGGCCGTCGACCGGCTGCAGCCCGCGATAGGGCCACAGGTCCGAGCCGCAGATGCAGCTTGCCGAAAGCTTGATGATGGCGTCCGTTGGCCGCATGATTTTCGGATCGGCGATTTCCTCGCAGCGGATGTCGCCCGGTTTGTGAAGAACAGTTGCGAGCATTTTGGTTCCTTTCGAGTCGAGAAGATCAGGCGCCGTAGTCGGCGTCGCTGACATGTTCCAGCCAGTCCACGACCTTGCCGTCTTTGACCTCCTGGAGGGCAATGTGGGTCATGGCGGTCTGAGGCGACGCGCCGTGCCAGTGCTTTTCGCCGGGCGCGAACCAGACGACGTCCCCCGGCCGGATTTCTTCGACCGGGCCACCCTCGCGCTGCACGCGGCCAAGGCCGGAGACGACGATCAGCGTCTGGCCGAGCGGATGCGTGTGCCAGGCGGTGCGGGCGCCGGGCTCGAAGGTCACCTGTGCGCCTTGGACCCGCCCGGCATCGAAGGGATTGAAGAGCGGATCGATCCGCACCGTGCCGGTGAATCAGTCAGGTGGCCCCTTGCCGGAAGGCCTCGTGCCAGCGCGAAGAATGTCCATGGTGATGTCCTTGTGTCCTCAAATGCGTTCGATGCGAAGCGGGAACTCGCCGCGAATGTGCAGGGCCTGCTCGCCCTCGTCGAAGCGGCCGAGCCTGATCAGCCCGGGATGGCGATAGTCGGCGTAGAACATGGCCAGATTGCCCCAGGGCATGAAATAGCACAGGTCATAAGGCTGCTCGTTGGCGAACGGACCGCTTCCCTCCTCAGTCAGCTTGCGCGGCAGATAGGCGATCTTCTCGTTATGCGCGTAGTCCTCGATCTTGAGGTCGAGCGGCAGCATGGAGAAGAAGTCGCGCGCCGACGGATTGTCGTAGAGCGTGGCGGTCATGGTGCGGCCGTTGAAAATCATCCTGATCTTCATGTCAGTTGGCTCCTGGCTTACAGGGGCTTCGCCTTCTTGGCTGGCGGCTGCGCGAGGCAGGGCCGCCACCGCGAGCGCGGCGCCAAGCAATGTCCTGCGGCTGAGCGGCGCACGCTCGATGGTCATGGCAAAGATCTCCGGGCCGTATGCGATGCGGCAAAGGCGGCGAGCGCTGATCCGCAGAGCAGCACCGCGCCTAGAGTGAACGCTCCCCACCAGCCGACCGTATCGAAGAGCGTGCCGCCGATGGCGGCACCGCCGGTGATGGCGAGCTGGATGACGGCTACCTGCAACCCGCCGCCGGCCTCCGCGTCGTCCGGCAACGTGCGGCTGAGCCAGGTGCCCCAGCCAACCGGCGCGGCCGTGCCGAAAAAGCCCCAGGCAACGAGCAGCGGCGCTGTAGGAATTGGCATCGTACCGAACGCGATGAGCGCTACGGCCAGCGCGGCCATGACAAGCGGGATGACGATGAGGATGCTGAACAGGCGCGTGCGCAAGAGCCGGCCTATGCAGAGGGTGCCGAGCACCCCGGCCAGCCCCATCGCCAGCAGGATCGCCGAAAGCTCGGCGATGTCGAGCTGAGTGACGCTCTCGAGGAAGGGCCGCAGATAGGTGAAGAGGGCGAACTGACCCATGAACAGCATCATGATTGACGCCATGCCGGTGGCGACAGGAAGACGGCCGAGGAGCGCCAGCGGATTGCCAGGACGCTTCCTCCGGCGCGGGGGCAGCGCCGGCAGGCTTGTCCACTGCCAGACCAGCGCCAGGAGCCCAAGCGGCACGACGAGGAAGAAAGCGCCGCGCCAGCCGACATAGGCGCCAAGAAAACTGCCCAGCGGCGCGGCGAGCGTGGCCGCAATGGCATTGCCAGCGTTTAGCATGGCGAGACCCTTCGGAACCATGTCTTGCGGCACGAGGCGCATGACGATCGCGGTCGACATCGACCAGAACCCGCCGATCGCAATGCCGAGTAGCGCCCGGCCGACCATGAGGAACGCGTAGTTCGGCGCGAAGGTGACAGCGAGCCCGGACACGATGAGGAGAAGGGTAAAGCCGGTCACGACCAGTCGGCGGTCGATCCGGCGCGTGAGGCCGGCGACCAGCAGGCTGGTCACGACGGCGAAAGCGCCCGAAATCGAGATCGCCTGTCCCGTGCGGCCCTCGGTGATGCCGAGATCGGCCGCTAGCGGCGACAGCAGGCTGACCGGCATGAATTCCGACGCGATGAGCACGGAAACACACAGCGCCATCGACAGCACCGCGCCCCATGCGGCGCGGTCTTCGACAAGCCTTGTGTCGTAGGTCGTTTCCATAGTTTGGCATCCTTGCAAGGCGACTGGGGCGGATCAGCCGCCCATCCCCGTCGCCATGCCGGAAGATATTGCAGAGGAACCCATTCTATTAGACTAAGTAATTCGCATGGACTTATCTGCTCATGATATAAATGTCCGACCGGAGGTGCCCTATGCAGCGCGATGGCATGAAGGATCTGCTCTGGTTCGTGGCGGTCGCGCGGGAGCGCAGCTTCACCAAGGCGGCGGCCAAGCTCGGAACCTCGCAGTCGACCCTGAGTTCGACAATCAAGGAGCTTGAAGCTCGTCTTGGCGTCCGCCTGCTGACACGTACGACGCGGAGCGTCGCACCGACCGAGGCCGGCGAGCGACTTTTCCAATCTCTTGTTCCCCGCTTCGAGGAAATCGAAGCCGACCTCGCAAGCCTGGTGGCCTTTCGCGACAAACCCTCCGGAACGGTCCGTATCTCGCTGTCCGACCATGCGCTCCAGACGACCGTCTGGCCGAAGCTGCAGCCCTTGCTCGGCGACTATCCTGACGTGTGCGTCGAGCTCTACAGCGACAACGGCATGCAGAACATTGTGGAGGAGCGCTTCGACGCAGGCGTGCGGCTTGGTGAGAGCATCGACAGGGATATGATCGCAGTGCGCATCGGGCCGGATTGGCGGCTCGTCGCCGTGGCTTCGCCGGAGTACTTTTCCCGCCATCCGGTTCCGACCGCACCGCAGGATCTGGTCGATCATGACTGCATTAATATGCGGCAGGCGACGTTCGGCGGATTATATGCCTGGGAATTCGCCAAGGATGGCCGCGACCTTCGTGTGCGGGTGGAAGGCCAACTCACCTTCAATTCGTCCATTCCCATGATCGAGGCTGCGATAAGCGGTTTCGGGATCGCCTATGTCCCGGAAAACCTCGTCAGCCACCAAATCGCCAACGGATGCCTTAGGCTCGTGCTTGATGACTGGAGTCCGCCGTTTGCGGGCTATCACCTCTACTACCCGAGCAGGCGACAGCTCTCGCCTGCGATGGCGGTGATCGTTGAGGCGCTCCGCCATCGCATCTGACGGGAGGTCGGGCAGTTTGCGTCTCAGCGCCGCAAGAACCGATTTGGCTGCCTCGGGGTCGTCCAGAGTGATCGCCAGGGCCTTTGCGCTGTCAATTTTCGCGGCGGCCACCATCTCCTCCTGCGAAGCGTTGCCGAAAAAGACCGGTAGACGTTCTTTCCGGGACCGCTCTACATTTTTGGCGTCGAGGTCGACTGCAACCCACCTGTATCCACCCTCGTCGAGCAATCTGCCGATCACCCGGTCTACCCGCCCGAACCCGGCAATGACGAATGTCCGGACAGGGCGGACTGAAGCAACGCAGCATTTTCCACTTTGAGGCGAAGTAATTCTCAATTATGGTCCGCCAGGCTTTTGGCATGAGGGGGAATATTGCCGATGGTTTTATCACGCAGGGGTGTCGTGCTCGGCGGCCTGGCGCTGGTCGCGATGGGTGCAACCGGCAATATTGCTCAAGCAGCGGCGGCAAAATCCTTTTTCGCCGGTACCGCCAGCGACAACAATTTTGTGTATCGCAAGACCAACTTCGCGAAGATCGACAAGAGATGGCATCGCCAGATCGTCAAGTATTTCAGTAGCGAGCCGGTCGGCACCGTCGTGGTCGATACCCGCCACCATTTCCTCTACGTCATCATGGAAAACAAGACCGCCATCCGCTACGGCGTCGGCGTCGGCAAGGACGGCTTCAAATGGTACGGCCGCGCGACGATCGACCGCCGCGCGCTGTGGCCGGACTGGGTCCCGCCTCCCGAAATGCGCAAGCGCAGGCCGGAGCTACCGGACATGATAGCAGGCGGCGCGTCCAACAATCCGCTCGGGCCGCGCGCGCTCTATCTGCACCGCGACGGCGCCGACACTGGCTACCGCCTGCATGGCACGCTGGAGCCATGGAGCATCGGCACTGACGCTTCCAGCGGCTGCATCCGCATGTTCCCGGAAGACATCATCGACCTCTACCAGCGCTGCCCGATCGGCACCGCGGTGCAGGTCCTGCCGCACATCGCCGACCAGGCGCCCGCTTCCACCACTGTCGAATGATTGGCGCCTCATGAACCGCATCATTGAAAACACGCGCCGGCTGCTCGCCGCCGGCCTGCTGCTGCTGGCCGCATCCTGCTCGACCAGCAACACGCTGGCCCCTCCCACACCCGACGTCACCAACACCGAGGTTGCCGGCTTCCAGAACGTGCAGCCGGGCAGCGAGGAGGATTTTATCCTCAATGTCGGCCGCCGCACCTATTTCACGCAAGGTTCGGCCGCGCTCGATTCTGTCGCCAAGGCCACCCTCGACACCCAGATCGCCTGGCTAGCAAAGCATCCGCGCTGGCTGCTCAAGCTGCAGGGTTTCGCCGACGACCCCGGCGCAAGTGAAATGGCGCTGTCGCAGCAGCGCGCCGATGCGGTGATGGACTACCTCGCCGCCGGCGGCATAGACCGCAACCGCATGTGGGCCAAGGGCTACGGCAAGGACAGGCTCGTCCGCGAGTGCCCCGACACCGCCTGCAGGTCGCAGAACCGCCGCGTTGTGTCTAATTTGCGCGATGAGAGGGACGAGCCGTAGGGGGCTGCTGTTCTGCTCGTGACCCGAAGCAGAGTCTCACACGCGACGGCGGCATGGCTGCTTTGCGCCGCAATGCACGAACCCGCTTCGCGGGAGGGGCGCCTCGTTCTGAGATGGCGCGACTGCCATTTTGACTTGAGCGGGTAGAGGGGTCGA
>NZ_JAMYLG010000048.1:0-34418 GCF_040317865.1 Mesorhizobium sp. M1365 | reverse complement strand
ATTGTAGATGTGGCGCCAGCGGTCGAAGGCCCGCTGGGCCGCCGCCAGGTTCTCGAACGGCGGTCCCTGCAGCGCCTCGGCCTTGAGCGTGCGGTGAAAGCGCTCCTCCTTGCCCAGCGTCTGGGGATGATACGGCCTGGAATGCCCGATGGCGATGCCGATTTCGATCAGCCAGACGCCGAGCAGGGTAAAGTCGTTGCGGCCGCCATCGCCCCAAGGCGGGCCGTTGTCGGTGGCGATACGAAAGGGCAGGCCATAGCGGCGGAAGGCCGTGATCAGGCGCGTTTTCACGGTTTCGGTGGTCTGGTCGGAGCAGGCCGACAGCACGATCGAGAACCGCGAATGGTCGTCGAGCACGGTCAGCGGATGCAGGCGCCCGGCGCGCAACGGCACATGACCCTTGAAGTCCATCTGCCACAGATCGTTGGGCGCTTCGTGCTCGAAGCGGATGAAGGGCTTTGCCCCGCCGCCCAGCGCCCCGAGCTCGACGCCGTTGCGACGCAAGATGCCGGTCACCGTCGAGGGCGACGGACAGCCAATCCCCTGGCGCGCCAGGACCCGGGCGATCTTGCGCCCGCCCCAGGCCGGATGTGCCGCCCGCACCGAAAGCGCCGCTGCTTCGACCTCCCAGGCGCTGCGCCTGGGACTCGAGAGCGGTTGGCGCGAACGCTCCAAAAGCCCGGCCTCGCCCTCCGTCCGATAGCGCGCGATCAACTTGTGAGCCACGGTCCGACCGATCCCAAAGCGCCGGCACAACGCGCTCACATTCGCTCCCGGCGCGCTCGCCAACCTGACAAATTCCAGCTTCTGTTTCATCGCGCTCGTGTCCTCGAACGGCATCCCGAACCTCCCGGCGCAAAGCGCGCCAAACTGTTCGCGATGTCCTCGCACACCTGTTCGCGATGTCTCCGGTCCAAACACCCCCTTGAGGGGGAGATGTCCGGCAGGACAGAGGGGGGTGCCTCGCGCCGAGGTCTCACAACGCTTTGCATCGCACCGTATTAGTCGAAAAGGGGTGCCGAAACGCCCCGTTTCGATTACGCCGTCGATTGCCGTTCACCCGTTAACCAGGGCCAGCAGCTCCTCGGTATAGCGCTTGCCGACCACCTTTTCCGGCGACAGGGCGTCGCCGATGGAGGCCACCTCGGCCTGGCTCAGCACGATATCGGCTGCCGCCGTATTCTGCTCCAGATGGCGCATTTTTCGCGCACCAGGGATCGGGACAATGAAGTCGCCCTGATGCAGCACCCAGGCGAGCGCCAGCTGCGCCGGCGTCACGCCCTTCCCGGCGGCCATCTTTTCCAGCACGGCGACGACCGCCGCATTGGCCGCCATGGCGTCGGCCTGGAAGCGCGGCAACCCGCGGCGCCAGTCGTCGGCGCCGAGAACATCGGGCTTGGCGATCGTGCCGGTGAGCAGGCCGCGGCCGAGCGGGCTATAGGGGACAAAGCCGATGCCGAGCTCACGGCAGACAGCAAACACCTCCTCCTCCGGATCGCGGCTCCACAGTGAATACTCGCTCTGCACGGCGGCGATCGGGTGCACGGCATGCGCCCGGCGGATGGTCGCCGCACTCGCCTCCGACAGGCCGAGCGCCCGCACCTTGCCCTCGCGCACCAGCTCGGCCATGGCGCCGACCGTATCCTCGATCGGCACGTTGGGGTCGACGCGGTGCTGGTAATAGAGATCGATCACCTCCGTATCCAACCGCTTCAATGACGCTTCGGCCACGGCCTTGACATGCTCCGGGCGGCTATCGACACCGGCCATGCGCTCCATGCCGCTGCCTTCTTCGAGGATTTTGAAGCCGAATTTGGTTGCGATCGTCACCTTGTCACGCACCGGCTTCAGCGCCTTGCCGACCAGGATCTCGTTCTCGTAAGGGCCATAGACCTCGGCCGTGTCGAAGAAATTGACCCCGATCTCGACGGCATGGCGCAGCGTGGCAATCGCCTCCGCCTCCGGCTGGCCACCATAGGCAAAGCTCATCCCCATGCAGCCGAGGCCGACCGGGTAGACGTCAAGTTCATTGCCAAGCTTTCGGGTTTGCATCACGTGTCTCCTTGTTGTGATGGTTGTGATGCCGCAGAGATAGCGTCTTGCGCCGAGTTCGATAATCGGCTCTCAATTGCACGGGCTGTTCCAAGAAATAGATCAATGAAGCGAACCCATCTTTCACAGCTCGCGGTACTGGCAATGGTCGCCCAATGCGGCAGTTTTCGCGGCGCCGCCAAGGAACTGGCAATCGCGCCGTCGGCGGTCAGCCACGCGGTGTCCAGCCTCGAAGCGCGCCTCGGCGTGCGCCTTCTGGCGCGCAGCACGCGCAGCGTCGCTCCGACCGAGGAGGGCGCGCAACTGCTCGAGCGCCTCAGGCCGGCGCTGTCGGAAATCGACCTTGCGCTTGAATCGGCAATCGAGGCGCGCCACCGGCCGGCGGGCAATCTCAGGCTGACCGTGCCGCGCACCGCCGCCCACCTGGCGCTGACGCCAAGGCTCGGCGCCTTTGCTGCTGCCTATCCCGACATCGTGCTGGAGATCGTCATCGAGGACCGCTTCACCGACGTCGTCGAGGGCGGCTTCGATGCCGGTGTGCGGCTGGGCGAGAGCCTGCAGCGCGACATGATCGCAGTGCGCATCGGACCAGACCTTCGCGGCGCGGTGGTCGGCACGCCATCCTACTTCGAGACCAGGTCGAAGCCGCAGCATCCGCGCGATCTCGCCGCTCACCGCTGCATCCGCTTCCGCTTCTCCAGCGGCATTCTCTACCGCTGGGAATTCGAGAAAAACGGCGAGGAGATCGAAATCCCGGTGCAAGGGCCGCTGATCCTCGACGAGGACCATCTGATTGCCAATGCCGCGGTCGACGGCGCCGGGCTCGCCTTCGTGTTCGAGGACTATGTCCGCGACCCGCTCGCCGGCGGCAAGCTCGTTCGCGTGCTGGAGGACTGGTGCCCGCGCTTCGATGGTTTCTTCGTCTATTACCCCAGCCGCCGCCAGATGCGGCCGGCGCTCAGGGCCTTTGTCGATTTTTTCAAGGTCGGCGAGTAAGCCAACCCTCCCCACAAGGGAGAGGTGGAAGAAAGCCGACCTGGCATTCGTTCACCGACCATGTCAGCACTGCCCAAAAACCAGACGGCCGGCTACGGCTGGACGGCGATCATCCTTCACTGGCTGATCGCGGCGCTCTTTATCGGCCAGTTCGTGCTCGGCTTCGTCATGGTGCGGCTGTCCAGCCAGCGCACCGCCTTCGAGCTGATCCAGCTGCATAAATCCTTCGGCTTCCTGCTGCTTGGACTGGTCATCCTGCGCATCGCCTGGCGCCTGGGCAGACCGGCCCCGCCGCTGCCGCGCTCGGTCGGCCCTTTCGAGCGCCGGATGGCGCCGCTGGTCCATCTCGCGCTTTATGCGTTTCAGCTCGCTCTGCCGCTGTCCGGCTGGGCGCTGGTCTCGGTCTCGGTGCTGGAGATCCCGAGCGTGCCGTTCAATCTGTTCGTCATGCCCAATCTGCCGCTCGGTGAATCGGACACGGCAGAAAGCTTCTGGGCAGCGACGCACTGGTATCTCGCCTATGCCGGCATCGGACTTGTCGCTTTGCATCTCGCCGCAGCGCTGCGCCATCATTTCTGGCTGAGGGATACCGTGCTGACGCGCATGATCACGGCTTCGTCACATCACGACAGGGAATAGAGCGGACGGCTCATTCGTTGATGGGGCGAGGACGCAAGAAAGCGTTGCCTGCCAAGAGGACCATTTCCATGTACGCGCGCATCTTCGGATTTGCGGCAGCCGCCGCTTGTTTTGCCATGCCTGTTTTCGCCGCCGTTGCCCTTGGCGAGGCGGCCGGCAGCTACACGATCAGCCCGGGGAGTTCCAGCATCCATTTCTCCATCGCCAAGCTCGGCGGCGGCGGGCTCGACGGTGCCTTCTCCCGCTTCAAGGGCAGTATCCTCATCGACAACAGTGATGTCGGCCGGTCCCGGGTCAATTTCACCATCTTCCCCGAAAGCGTCGGTACCGGCCAAAGCCGCATCGATGCCTTTCTCCGCTCGGACGCCGTTTTCGACGCGGCCAACAATCCGGAGATCCAGTTCCGTTCGACCAGCGTCAAACGCACCGGCGACACGTCGGCCCTTGTCACCGGCCGGCTGACGGCGCGCGGCAAGACCTTTCAGGAAAAATTCACGGCCGAGCTCGGCGGCCTCCGGGCGGGCACGATAAAATTCCACGTCACCGGCAAGGTGCTGCGGTCGCGCTACGGCATGGATGTCGGCACGCCGATTTATTCCAACGTCGTCGATTTCGACATGACGCTGACGGGTAGAAGGGGATAGCCTTTGCAGGTTCCGCAGGGGGCAGCGCCGGCATCCGGACAAGCCGCAGATGATCGCCGTGTTCGCCGCCATGCTCCCGCATTGGCTTTTCTCCTGAATTAGGGCAAACCTCCAGGCCTGCAATCGAGAGGAGAAATCTGATGTTCCGATGGGGTGTTTTGTCGACGGCCAAGATCGGCCGCGAGCAGCTTTTGCCGGCAATCGTCGAGGCGGAGAACGGCGTGCTGTCCGCGATTGCCAGCCGCGATCTGTCGAAAGCGCGGGCGCTGGGCGAACGCTTCGGTGCGCGCCACGCGTTCGGCTCCTATGAGGAGCTGCTCGCCTCCAGCGACATCGACGGCGTCTACATTCCGCTGCCGACCTCGCAGCATGTCGAATGGACGGCCAAGGCGATCGAGGCCGGCAAGCATGTTCTGGTCGAAAAACCGCTGGCGCTCGATGCCAGGGACATTCCGCCGCTGATCAAGCTGCGCGATGCCAGGAAGGTGCTGGTGTGCGAAGCCTTCATGGTCGTCTACCATCCGCAATGGATCAAGGTGCGCGAGCTGATCGCCAACGGCGCCATCGGCCGGCTGCGCCATGTCCAGGGCGCGTTCTCCTATTACAATGTCGACCCCAACAACATGCGCAACAAGCTCGATCTCGGCGGCGGCGCGCTGCCCGACATCGGTGTCTACCCGACAGTGTCGACACGCTTTTCGACCGGCAAGGAGCCGCTGCGCGTCCAGGCGACGATCGAGCGCGACAAGACGTTCGGCACCGACATCTATTCCTCGATCCGCGCCGATTTCGGCGACTTCGAGCTGTCGTTTTACCTGTCGACGCAGATGGCGGCACGCCAGGTGATGATCTTCCACGGCGAGAAGGGCTTCATCGAGGTGTCCTCACCGTTCAACGCCGGGCTCTACGACCATCACCGCGTCGAGCTGCACAACCAGAACCACAGCGAGGCGCAGGTGTTCCGCTTTCCCGGCACGCAGCAATACCGGCTGGAAGTCGAGGCCTTCGCGCGGGCTGCGCAGGGCGGCAAGGACCGCGTCTTCACCCTGGAAGAATCGGTGCTCAACCAGAAGGTCATCGATGCCATCTTCCGCGCCGGCGAAAAGGAAGGCTGGGAAACAGTCTAGGCCGGCCGTGATCCCACAACGGGACCGGTTTTTGTACAAGATCATGGCCAAATAGATGTCCGACGATGCGGATGTGATCATTGTCGGCGCCGGCCTTGCCGGCCTTGTCGCGGCGGCCGAACTGACTGCGGCCGGCAAGAAGACCATCATCGTCGAGCAGGAGCCGGAACAGTCGCTTGGCGGCCAGGCATTCTGGTCGCTCGGCGGCATCTTCCTTGTCGATTCGCCCGAACAGCGGCGCATGCGCATCCGCGATTCGTATGAGCTGGCGCTCGAGGATTGGCTGGGCACCGCAGCCTTCGACCGCACGGAAGATCTCTGGCCGCGCCGCTGGGCCGAGGCCTATCTCGGCTTCGCCGCCGGCGAGAAGCGCTCCTGGCTCATGCAGCGCGGCCTGAAATTCTTTCCGGTGGTCGGCTGGGCCGAGCGCGGCGGCGGCAATGCCGTCGGCCACGGCAATTCGGTGCCGCGCTTCCACATCACCTGGGGCACCGGCCCTGGCGTGCTCGAACCGTTCGTGCAGCGCGTGCGCGAGGCCGAGAAACGCGGGCTGATCCGCTTCAAATTCCGTCACCGTGTAAACGAATTGACGCGGACGGGCGGCGTCGTCGACGGCGTGCGCGGCGACCTATTGGCGGCGAGCGATGCCGAGCGCGGCCGCAAGAGCTCGCGCGAGATCACCGGTGATTTCGAGCTGAAGGCGCAGGCCGTCATCGTCGCCTCCGGCGGCATCGGCGCCAATCACCGGCTGGTCCGGGAGAATTGGCCGAAGCGGATGGGCGCGCCGCCGAAACGCATGATCACTGGCGTTCCCGATCATGTCGACGGCCGCATGCTGGCGATCGCCGAAGCCGCCGGCGGCCGGCTGATCAACCGCGACCGCATGTGGCACTATGTCGAGGGCGTCAGGAACTGGGCACCGATCTGGACCGATCATGCGATCCGCATCCTGCCCGGCCCGTCATCGCTGTGGCTCGATGCGCGCGGCAAGCGCCTGCCGGTCCCGCTCTATCCCGGCTTCGACACGTTGGCCACGCTCAGCCACATCATGAGCACCGGCTTCGATCATTCCTGGTTCATCCTGACCAAAAAGATCATCCAGAAGGAGTTCGCGCTGTCGGGCTCCGAGCAGAACCCCGATCTGACGGGGAAGAGCTGGCGCCAGGTGCTCGGCCGCGCCACCAGCGGCGTGCCCGCGCCGGTCAAGGCGTTCATGGAGAAGGGCGAGGATTTCATCGTCGAGCCTGATTTGCCGGCGCTGGTCGCCCGCATGAACGCAGTGGCCGGCTGCGAGCCGCTGCTCGAACTGGCGCAGGTTGAGCGCGAAATCCGCGCCCGCGACCGGCAGCTCGACAATCCGTTCTCCAAGGACATGCAGATTACTGCGTTGCGCGGCGCGCGAGCCTATCTCGGCGACCGGCTGATCCGCACCGCAAGACCGCACAAGCTGCTCGATCCCGCCAATGGCCCGCTGATTGCCGTCAGGCTCAGCATCCTGACCCGCAAGACGCTCGGTGGGCTGGAGACTGACCTCGACAGCCGCGTGCTGGGCGCCGGCGGCCAACCAGTCGAGGGGCTGTACGCGGCGGGCGAGGCCGCCGGTTTCGGCGGCGGCGGCATGCACGGCTATGCAGCGCTCGAAGGCACGTTTCTCGGCGGCTGCATCTTTTCCGGCCGCAGTGCCGGACGGGCGGCGGCACACGCGGTGGGGTGAAACAAGGCCCGCCGGCGGCCGTTGCGCCAAGGTGGCGGGTCGCACCGAATGGCCAACTTCCCTTAGAGCATTTTGCAGCCGAATGGAATCATTTGGCGTCCGCATAAATGCGGCAAAACAGATAGTTAGAGCGGGTTACCGGTTCCAGGAGAACCGGAACCGGCTCTAGGTGAAGGGCTGCAAATTGACGTCTTGAAGCTTGGAACCGGCAAGCAAAGCCTCGAGCACCTGCTTCTTGAGAGACAGGCACTGCGAACGGGCAAGTTTGACGATGGCGGAAATCTCGCCTGCCTCACAGGCAAGGACCAGCTCCTTTTGCTGGGCGATGATCAACTGGGTGAAGTCGCGGGACTTGAAGCCGAGGTGGAGAACCCGCGCCGACTGGTCGAGTATCTGGTCCAGCAGATGCGCCAGTCGTAAATTTCCCGAGAGCTCCGCAAGGGCCAGACGAAACGCACGGTCGGCCGCAAGGAAGGCGACGTGGCTGCGTAGCGTCTCCGGCTTCAGCACTTTTTGCGCTGCCAGCCTGACATCCTCGAGCCCGCGCTCAGTCATGTTCGATGCCGCCACCCTGAACACTTCCGGCTCGATCAAGCTGCGGACATCGAAGATCTCGTTGACATCCCGCAGGCTGAGCGTAGCAACGACGTAGCCGCGGCGCGGCTCGCTCCTGACCAGTCCTTCCTGCATCAGTCGGGCCAGCGCCGCGCGGATGGTCGCCTTTTTGATCTGGTATCGACCACCGATCTGTTTCTCCGTCAGCGCCTCGCCGGGGCGCAGCACGCAGGCGATGATGTCGTTCCTCAGCTGCTCATATGCCTGTTCCCTGCGAAGGACGTCGGCGGCTGACAGTGCTGTCGCCTCGACCGTAGCCGGTCTTGCCGGTTCGGCGGTCAACTTCGTCGTTTTCATATTTTGTCCGTCTGGCTGTCCGATTGACGCTGGCCTCAGCATTCGCTAGCGTGATCATCTCAAATTGATAATCTGAGCATCTCAGGGAGGATAACTGATATGCCTTTAGCCGCCAACTCGCCCCTCTACGCTGTTGCTGATGATATCGTCAATGCCGCGAAGGGGCCAGATCCCCTCGAAGCGGTAAGGACGGTCCTGGGCGACTACACCAACCGCTTTCACGCATCGGGAACACTCGCTCACGAAGAAGACGACGACGAGGTGCTTCTGCATGCGAGTCCGAACCTGACGATCTATCACATCACTCTGTCGCCCGGCCTGCAGTACCCGCCTCACAACCACCTGATGGATGCCTTGATCGGCACCTACAAGGGCAGCGAGACGAACTTCATCTATCCCGTTGCCGGCAGCGAACTCGATGTTCCCGAAAGGCAGGACATCGCAGCGCCTGCCGTGGTGCACATGGCGTCAAATACCGTTCATGCGGTTGCGAATACGGGCGGTGCGCGATCGGGTGCGCTGCATGTCTACCTCGGCGATCTCACACGAACCCACCGGCAGCTGTGGAGTCCGGATAGCAACCAGGCCGAGCCGTTTGACAATGACCGCTATCTGGCCGGCGCTCGGCCCATTCAGCAGTCCGGGCACGAATGAGCGCAGGGGCGTCGCGGGCGGCGAACTTGGCCGTGATCAGCGGACCCGTCGGAATCGCGTCACACTTGTCACTCTCGCCAACCCGCTATCGCCCCTATCCTATCTGACGACCCAACACGTCGCGCCTGCGGCGACAAACCAGCAAGGAGATGCACAATGACGGCACATCAGAATGGCACAGGCGAGCAGACGAAGCGGCTCGCGATGAAGACACCACCGGTCGTTTCGTCTGACGCGTGGGAGGCCGCGCGCCAGCAACTGCTCGTGAAAGAGAAGACCGTGACCCGGGCTCGCGACGCACTGGCCGCCGAGCGCCGGCGGATGCCGTGGATGGCGGTGGAGAAGACCTATACGTTCGAAGGGCCTGATGGAAAGGTGAGCCTGCTCGACCTGTTCGAGGGCCGCCGTCAGCTGATCGTCTACCGCGCCTTCTTCGAGCCCGGCGTATTCGGCTGGCCCGACCACGCTTGCCGCGGCTGTTCGCTGGGGGCGGACCAGGTCGGCAACCTCGCCCATCTGAACGCCCGCGACACCACGCTTGCCTACGCCTCGCGCGCACCGCAGGCCGACATTGCGCGGCTGAAGGCGCGGATGGACTGGAAGATGCCCTGGTACACCATCACCGACAGCTTCGATGCCGACTTCGGCGTTGACGAGTGGCACGGCCACAACGTGTTCATCCGCGACGGCGACCGCGTGTTCCGCACCTACTTCATCAACAACCGCGGTGACGAGGCGATGGGGACCGTATGGAGCTATCTCGACCTGTCGCCGCTCGGCCGCCAGGAGGTTTGGGAGGATTCGCCCGAGGGCTATCCGCAGACGCCGACGTACAAGTGGTGGAATTGGCACGACAATTACGGCGCCGAAGCCGTCCCCGACAAAAAATGGGTCGAGATATCGGACGCCGGAGAGGCCGCGTTCCGGAATCGCACCGAATAGAACGTCTTTGGCGTCGCGGAAATGCAGCCAGGACAATTGGAGGAGCGGGATGCACGGTTCAATTCGACGCATCCCGCTCGCTATGCAGGACTACGGACATGAGCGAGATTCATGCAGGCGGATCCACCGGCGATGCGAGCCCGGCCGACCATAGTGCAGCCGATTGGCTGTCCTTTGCGGCCGCGCCGACCTTCGCAACCATGGCGCTGCTGACGCTTCTCGGCGGAGCGCCGGACATGATGTGCTCGACCGGGCAAGAGGCGTCACCGCTCGACGGCATGGTGCCGATGTACCTGCTGATGAGCGGCTTCCATTTAGGACCTTGGCTGAAGCAGGTTTCCGGCCGGCGACGCCGCCGCAAATAGAGCTGTACCGGCCGACAAAGGCCCGTTCTGGTCGGGAAGACATCCCTCACCAGATCCACTCGCCCCTTCCCAAAACCGCTACCGCATCGACAATCCGGGTAAAGCTCGAGCGGGCCCGGCCGGCCGTGTGCCTGGCGCGCAAATAGCCATGCACCAGCCCCGGCTCCTCGAGCCACCAGGCGCGCCCGCCCGCGGCAACGATGCGGTCGCGATAGGCTTCGCCGTCCGACGACAGCGGGTCGCATTCGGCGGTGATCACGACGGTGGGCGGCAGATTGGCGAACTCGGCGTCGGCGAGCGGCCACAGAGTGAGATCGCCGGTGCGATCCTCGCCACCTGTCCTGATGTCCCTGTAGAAAAGGAGGTCGCGCGCGGTAAGCATCGGCGCTTCCGCGTGGGTGACGTAGGAACCGGCGGAGCTGTCGCCGCCAAGACCGGGATAGACCAGAATCTGGCCGATCGGCTTGCGCGCATGGCCACGCGTTGCGTGACTGACGGCGGCGGCGAGATTGCCGCCGGCACTGTCGCCGCAGAGCAGGACAGGACGCTCGAAAGTCGCCGCCGCCCATTCGAAGGCGCTGATGGCATCGTCGAAGGCGGCCGGATGAAGGTGTTCCGGTGCCAGCCGGTAGTCGACCGAAACCACTTCGTAGCCGGTGCGGCTGCAAAGCTCGGCGCAGAGGTCGTCATGGCTGTCGAGCCCGCCGAGGATAAAACCGCCGCCATGGAAATAAAGCACCATCGCCGCCGCTTCCGGCGCCGGGGCGCGGTAGACGCGGATCGGAATGTGCCAGGGTGTGGCAATGGCGGTGGTTTCCGCCGTGACGCCTTGGGGATAGCCGGCAAAGAACTCGCGGCACATCCGGTTGTAGATCTCGCGCTGCTCGGCGATGGTGTAGTCGATCGTATCGGGCGGATAATAAGAATTGGTCCGCTCGATGAAGGCCCAGGTCTCGGCGTCGATGAGGGTTTTGTAGTCGGTCATGGGCGCTGAATGGATCGCAATGAATCCGCCTGAACACCCCCCTCTGGCCTGCCGGCCATCTCCCCCTCAAGTGGGGAGATCGGCAGCTTCGGCGAAACCGCCTTTTCTCCGGCGTCGACAATTGGCGAAAGCGATGATGACATCCGATCTCCCCCCTTGAGGGGGAGATGTCCGGCAGGACAGAGGGGGGTGAGCGCCATCATTCCTGCAATACCACTACTTCCCCTTCCACACCGGATCGCGCTTTTCGGCAAAGGCGCGAAAGCCCTCGAGATTGTCCTCCGAGCCGTAGAGTGCGTCAACCGTCGACAGTTGCCGGCGCGTCACCCGGTTCATGGCGTCCTGGAAAGTCAGCGATTCTGCGACCCGGGCCGTCTCCTTGATCGCGGCGAAGACCAGCGGCGGGCCGCTGGCGAGCAGCCGCGCGATCTCCCAGACCCGGTCCTCCAGTCTTTCCTTGGGCAGCACCTCGTTGACTAGGCCCCATCGATGCGCCTCGGCGACATCCATCCAGCGGCCGGTGAGCAGAAGGTCCATGGCGACATGGTAGGGGATGCGCTTCGGCAGCTTGATCGTCGCCGCATCGGCCAGCGTGCCGGCGCGGATTTCGGGCAGCGCGAAGGAGGAGTGGTCCGACGCATAGATGAGGTCGCAGGATAGCGCCAGTTCGAAGCCGCCGCCGACCGCCATGCCGTTGACGCAGGCGATCACCGGCTTGTTGAGGTCGCGCAGTTCCTGCAGCCCGCCGAAGCCGCCGACGCCGTAGTCGCCGTCGACCGCGTCGCCGCCGGCCGCGGCCTTCAGGTCCCAGCCGGCGCAGAAGAACTTGTCACCGGCGGTCTTGACGATGGCGACGCGCAAGTCGGGATCGTCGCGAAACGCCTTGAAAGTCTCGCCCATCAGCCGCGACGTCTTCAGGTCGATGGCATTGGCCTTGGGCCGGTCGAGCGTGACTTCGAGGACAGCGCCTTCGCGGCGGGTCGAAATGATTTCAGACATTCTTCTTGTCTCCAAGCACCAGCAGCGCATCGGCGATCCAGGCGCCCTTGCCTTCGGTGCAGACGATCAGCGGATTGATGTCGAGTTCCTCGATCTCGCCGGCGTTTTGCTGCACGAAAGCGGCAATGCCCGATATCGCATCGATTGCCGCTGCGACATCGGCCTTCGGCCGACCGCGATAGCCGTCGAGCAGCGGGAACAGTTTCAGCCCGCGCAAAGCGGCCTCGATATCGTCGCGGGTCGCCGGCAGCATCAGCGTGACGCTGTCGCGCAACAGCTCGACCAGCACGCCGCCGGTGCCGAGCGTCATCACGGCGCCGAACATCGGGTCGCGGGTGAAGCCGACGAGCAGCTCGGCGACGCCGTCGCGCACCATGCGCTCGACATAAAGGCCCGTGCCGAGCGGGCCGAGATCGTGGGCGGCGGTGCTGACGGATTCGGCATCCCTCAAATTGAGCCGGACCGCGTCGAGCTCGGACTTGTGGATGACACCAAGGGCCTTCAGCGCCACCGGGAAGCCGAGCGCCATCGAGGAGATGACAGCTTCGACCGCGTTGCCGGCGCGCTCGCCCTTCGGCACGGGGAGCCCGGCCTCGATGAGCCGCGCCTTCGCCTCGGCCTCGTCCGGCGTGACATGGTCGCCGACCGGCGCGCCGGACGCCGAAGTGTCGATCGGCTGCGCCTGCGGCTCGCGCCAGGCCCAGCCGATGAAGGCCGCCGCCTGGGCGGCGTCCATGGCTTCGGAGATGCCGAACAGCGGCACCATGCCCCGCGCCATCAGGCCGGCAGTGTATTCCTCGGGCAGGTTCTCCGGCAGCGAGGAGACGATCGCGCCTTGCGCGCTGTTGGTCTTCAGCGCCACTTCGAAGGCGCGCAGCGTCGCCCACCAGTCGGTGTCCGAGCAGCGGTCGGGGCGCGGGAAATCGAGCACCAGCATGTTGAGGTCGAAGCCGCCCGACACCATCGCGGTGAAGGTGGCGGTCATCGCCGGCTCGTTGTTCCAGATGAAGGTGTGGTAGTCGAGCGGGTTGGCCACCGCGACCAGCGGCCCGAGCGTCGATTTGACATGCGCGCGGTGCTCGGGGGTGAGTGGCGGAAACGTCACCCAGCGGCCTTCGGCGCTGTCGGCCATCACCGACGCCTCGCCGCCCGAACAGCTCATCGACGACAGCCGGTAGCCGGGCAGGGGGCCGGTGACGTGCAGCAGCTTGAGCGCCTCGATGAAGGCCGGGATCGAATCGATGCGGGCGATGCCGAGCCGCTTCAGGAAGGCGCCGGACGCTGCGTCCGAGCCGGCCAGCGACGCGGTATGGGAAACGGTCGCCTGCCGCGCCTGCTCGGAGCGGCCGACCTTCATGGCGATGACAGGCTTTTTCAGCTCGCGCGCCCGTGCCGCCAGCCTTTCGAAGCCGGCTACCGAATCGAAAGCCTCGATATGCAAGCCGAGCGCGGTGACACGGTCGTCCTCGATCAGGCCGAGCGCCATTTCGGAAAGCCCGGTCTGCGCCTGGTTGCCGGCGGTCATCAGAAAGGCGATCGGCAGGCCGCGCTTCTGCATCGTCATATTGATGGCGATGTTCGACGACTGGGTGATGATGGCAACGCCGCGACCGCCTTCTGGCAGCCTGATGCCGCCATGCTGGTCGGGCCACAAAAGCGCGCCGTCGGCATAGTTGATGAGCCCGTAGCAGTTCGGCCCGATGATTGGCATTTGGCCCGCCGCCGCGACCAGCTCGGCCTGCAGCCGCTCGCCGTCCTCGTCATAGGCCTCGGTTTCGAGGAAGCCGGCGGCGAAGCAGACCGCACCGCCGGCGCCGCGCTCGGCCAGTGCCTTGACCACTTCGATGGTCAAGTGCCGGTTGACGCCGACGAAAGCGGCATCCGGCGCACCGGGCAATTCGGCCACCGAGCGATAGGCCTTGCGGCCGGCGACCTCGGCCTTGCTCGGATGCACCGGCCAGATCTCGCCGGCAAAGCCCATCTTGATCGATTGCGCGACGACGGCGGCAGCCTGCGCGCCACCGAAGACCGCGATTGTCCGCGGGCGCAAAAGGCGCTCAAGTTTGTGCATGAACACCCTCCTCTGCCCTGCCCTCTTTGCCAAAACTTGGCATCTCCCCCTCAAGGGGGGAGATTGGCAGTTGGGCCGCCGGCCCCAGGCATGCAACGGCAATAACTGGCGAAATCAGGAATGGCGGCCGATCTCCCCCCTTGAGGGGGAGATGTCCGATAGGACAGAGGGGGGCGCGAAGGAATGCAAACATTGCGCTGTTCAGCCCCCGAACGGGCGCAGCAGCGCCCGCGAGATGATGTGGCGCTGGATTTCCGAGGTGCCTTCCCAGATGCGCTCGACGCGGGCGTCGCGCCAGATGCGCTCGAGCGGCAAATCGTCCATCAGCCCCATGCCGCCATGGATCTGGATCGCCTCGTCGGCGACAAAGGCGAGCATCTCGGTGGCCTTCAGTTTGGCCATGGCCATGTCCTGGTCGGTGACGGTACCCTGATCGTACTTCCAGCCGGCTTCGAACACCATCAGGTCGGCGGCCTTCAGCTCGGTCGCCATGTCGGCGAGCTTGAACGACACGCCCTGGAACTTGCCGATCGGCTGGCCGAACTGCTGGCGCTGCGCGGCGTATTCGACGGCGTGGCCAAGCGCCCGCTCGGCGCGGCCGAGGCAGGTGGCGCCGACCTGCAGGCGCGTCGCGCCAAGCCATGAATTGGCGACGTCGAAGCCTTTGTGGACCTCGCCCAGAACCTGACTGGCCGGCAACCGGCAATCGTCGAATTCGAGGATGGCATTGGTGTAGCCGCGATGCGAGACGTTGCGGTAGCCGTCGCGCACGGTGAAACCCTTGGTGCCCTTGTCGACGAAAAAGGCGGTGATCTTCTTGCGTTTTCCACGCGAAGACTCTTCCTCCCCCGAGGCCATGAAGACGATGGCGAAATCGGCGAGGTCCGCATGGCTGATGAAATGCTTGGTGCCGTTCAGCACCCAGTCGTCGCCGTCTTGCACGGCGGTTGCCTTCATGCCGCGCAGATCGGAGCCGGCGCCCGGCTCGGTCATTGCCAGGCAATCCCATTTCTCGCCGCGAATGCAGGGAAACAGATATTTTTCGCGCTGCTCCGGCGTGCCGGCGAGAAGGATGTTCGAAGGCCGCGCCACGCAGGTCCAATGCAGCGCGTAATTGGCGCGGCCGAGTTCCTTTTCATAGAGCAGCCAGGTCACCGTATCGAGCCCGGCGCCGCCGACGTCGGCCGGCATGTTGGCGGCATAGAGGCCGGCTCCGATCGCCTTGGCCTTGATCTCCTCGATCAGCTCGCGGCGCAGCACGCCGGTGCGTTCAACCTCGCGCTCATGCGGGTAAAGCTCGTTCTCGACGAAGGCCCGCGTCGTCTCGACGATGAGCTTCTGCTCCTCCGAAAGACCAAAATCCATGGTCTCAGCCTTTCTTCCTTTTCTTCGGCTTTTCAGCCTTTGCCTTTTCGGCCGCCTTGGAGGCGGTGGGCTTCTTGGCCGCGAGCTTGGCTAGCTGCCTGGTGTAGTCCTTATGCAGGGCGCCGGCACCCCAGCCTTTGCCTTTGTTCTGCTTCGACAGTGCCTCCATGATGGCGACCAGATTGTCGTCGCGGATCTTTTCGAGCTCGCGGATCGACAGACCGTGCGCCTGATCGTCCGACTGGGTCGCGATCAGCTCGACCAGTTCATCGTTGAACTCCGGCACGTCCATCAGCTTGGTCCACGGCCATTTCAGGCACGGGCCAAACTGCGCCATGAAGTGGCGCATGCCGGCCTCGCCGCCGGCGACGCGATAGACCTGGAACATGCCCATCTGCGCCCAGCGCAGGCCGAAGCCGTAGCGCATGATGTCGTCGAGCTCCTCGACCGTGCAGATGCCGTCCTTGACCAGCCACAGCGCCTCGCGCCAGGCCGCTTCGAGCAGCCGGTCGCCGACGAAGGCTTCGATCTCCTTGCGGATCACCACCGGCTTCATGCCGATCGAGGCATACATCTCCTTGGCGACTTCGATCGCCTCGGGAAAGGTCTGTTCGCCGCCGACGATTTCGACCAGCGGCAGCAGATAGACGGGGTTGAACGGATGGCCGACGACCAGCCGCTCCGGGTGCTTCTTCATCGCCACCTGCATGTCGGTCGGCTTGATGCCGGAGGTGGAGGATCCGACAATGGCGTTGGCCGGCGCATAAAGGTCGATCTCGGCCAGCACGCGGTGCTTCAGGTCGAGCCGCTCCGGCACGCTTTCCTGGATGAAGTCGGCGTCTGCCACCGCCTCGGCGATCGTCTTGGCGAAGGTAAGCTTGCCCTCCTTCGGCAGGCCGCCGGGCAGCATCTGCTTGTAGGCGCGTCGCGCTCCCTTCATCACCTCGCCGACCTTGCGTGACGCCTCGGGGTCGGGATCGAAGATCGACGCGTCGATGCCGTTGAGCAGCAGCCGCGCCACCCAGCCGGCGCCGATGACGCCGCCGCCGATGGCGGCCGCCTTGTTGATGATGCTCATGCGGAGGCTCCGGTTCTTGTCCTGGCTGTTGCGGGGTCGGTGAGGGCGACGCGCTCGCCGGCACGGATCACGGACGCGTCATAGGCCTTGCGCGCGAACACTTCGAGCAGGAAGGGCCGGAAGAAATCGATCGGCAATGTCTCGTAATCCGGGTCGAAGCTCGACTGATCCCAGCGTTCGCAAAACTCATCGCAATCGTCGAAGTAGATGTGCCCGGCGAAACGGTCGCGGGCGTGTGGATTGCCGCCGAGGTGGTGGGCGTAATAGAGGCGCTGGAAATCGCCGTGCTTCTCCACCACCCAGGTGCATTGCTCGCGCACAAAAGGCTTCAGGATCGACGCCGCATACTCGTCGTGGTTATAGGGCGCGTAGATGTCGCCGATATCGTGCAGCAAGGCGCAGGCAATCCAGTCGGTGTCGGCGCCGTCGCGCCAGGCCCGCGTTGCCGCTTGCAGCGAATGGCCGAGCCGGGTGATCTTGTAGCCCGAGAGGCTCGCATCGAGCTGGACGAGCGCGTCGAGCAGCCGCTCGCCGGTCTTTGCCGCGTAGTCGATCTCGTGCTCGGTGAGGAAGGCGTAATCCTCGCGGTCGCCGTCCTTCATGGCGGTGAATTTCACGGTCTTCATCGGCGGCTCCTCCCAACCGGCTACCGGCTTTTCAAAGCGGTGCGCGCTTCGTCAGGTTCAGCTTCTTGCGGACTTCGTCCGGGCCGATGACCCTGGCGCCCATATTCGACACGATGCTGACCGCCCGCTCGACCAGCTGCGCATTGGTCGCCAGCACGCCCTTGTCGAGCCAGAGATTATCCTCCAGTCCGACGCGGACATTGCCGCCGGCCAGCACCGCGGCCGCGACATAGGCCATCTGGTTGCGGCCAATGGCAAAGGCCGACCAGTTCCAGGTCGACGGTACATTGTTGACCATGGCCATGAAGGTGTTGAGGTCGTCCGGCGCGCCCCACGGCACGCCCATGCACAATTGCACCAGCGCGTCCGGCTTCAGCACTTCTTCCTCGACCAATTGCTTGGCGAACCACAGATGCCCGGTGTCGAAGGCCTCGATCTCCGGCTTGACGCCGAGCGCCGTCATCATGCCGCCCATGGCACGCAGCATGCCGGGCGTATTGGTCATGACATAATCGGCCTCGGCGAAATTCATGGTGCCGCAATCGAGCGTGCAGATTTCCGGCAGGCACTGGCGCACATGTTCCATGCGGTTGCTCGCGCCGCCCATGTCCGTGCCTTTTTCGTTCAGCGGCAGCGGTTTCTCCGGCGGGCCGAATACCATGTCACCCCCCATGCCGGCGGTCAGGTTCAGCACCACGTCGACGTCTGCCGCGCGGATGCGCTCGGTTACTTCGCGATAGAGATGCACGTCGCGCCTAGGCTTGCCGGTCTCGGAATCGCGCACGTGGCAGTGCACGATCGCCGCACCCGCCTTTGCCGCCTCGATGGCCGAATCGGCGATCTCTCTGGGCGAGCGCGGCACATGCGGGCTGCGATCCTGCGAACTGCCGGACCCGGTCACGGCACAGGTAATGAAAACCTCACGGTTCATCGCTAACGGCATCGGATTCTCTCCCAATAGAACGTAGGGCAAGAATGCCTGACTTGCCGGAAACTGTTTTGCGTTTTACGAAGATCGTGTGACCAAAAACGAAAAACCGACGATCTTTCGGGCCGAGCGTTTGCCGCTCAAGGTAACGCTGCTGGTATTCTCCGGCTCGTCGATCATGTGCGTCGCCTCGGCCGTCGATCCGTTGCGCGCCGCCAACCGCATTGCCGGTGAGACGCTGTTCGATTTCAGGCTGGTCTCGGTGACAGGCGAGGCGCCGGTCACCACATGCGGCCTGCCGGTGGCGGTCAGCGGCCGCTTCGATGCGGCTGACACAACCGATATGCTGGTCGTCGTCGCCGGCTTCGGCTCGCAGAACCATGCCACATCGGCCTTGCTGTCCGGACTGCGCCGGGCGGCGCGCGCGGCACGCGCCTGGGGCGGCGTCGAGGCCGGCACCTGGCTGGTTGCCCGCGCCGGTCTGCTGGAGGGGCGCAGCGCCACCACCCACTGGGAGGACATGGAGGATTTCTCGTCGGCCTTTCCCGGCGTCGACGTGCGCCCCGACCGCTACGTCATCGATGGCCCGGTGTTCACCACCGGCGGCGCCTCGCCGACCTTCGACCTGATGCTGCATCTGATCCGCACGCGGCTCGGCATGGCCGTGGCGCTAGATGTCGCGAGCGTCTTCATCTACGACCAGCCGCGCGCCGCGACGGACGCGCAACCGCTGGTCTCGCTCGGCCGTCTTGACGGCTACGATCCCAGGCTGGCGCAAGCCATCCGGCTGATGGAAGCGCATGTCGACCAGCCGCTGACTATCGCGGCCGTGGCAAAGCGCGCCGGGGTGACGGCACGGACGCTGGAAAGCATCTTTCGCAAGTCGATCGGCGAAACGCCCGGCGCTTATTACCTCAGGCTGCGCCTCGGCGCCGCGCGCCGGCTGGTGGTCGACACGCGCATCGCCATGGCGGACATTGCCGGGCGAACGGGGTTTTCGTCCGCCGCGGCATTTTCCAGAGCGTTTTCAAGAGCGTTCGGCGAAGCGCCGGTCAGGCTGCGTCGGGGATAATGCATGTCGCCCAAAAGCCTGGCCACGGGCTTGACCCGAGCGTGCGTAGCGGTTTTGCGATAACGACATCCATAGGCAAAGGTAGATCAGGCAGCGTCCTGGCGGTCGCTGCTGCCGTCGATCTGCGAGCGCATCTGTCTCGCAAGATGGGTCTCGAAGCGGCTGGCGACCGCGCGATCCCATTCGTTTGCACTCAGCGCACCTTGTTTCGGGTGCGGCAGCGCCATCAGCCGGTCGATGATCGATCCAGCCTCGCCAGATGAGAGCAGGGCGTCGATTTCGCGTTCGTGCTGCATATCGTTTCGCCTCCTTCTTTCTGAATCCCGCCACGAACCACACTATAGGAGGTTCGTGACGGCTGTTTGAAGGCAAGAGCGAGGCGATTGATGGGCGATGCCGGGCAAAGTTTTGTCCGCCGCCGCCCATCTTGGGCACGATCGTTCCGGCAGGTCACGCAGTGCTTCAGCCAAGCCGCATCGACAGTTCAACATCCTCGCCGAACGGCGTGGACATGTAGCCACTCCCGGTCGAGCGCACCCGCTCGAGGTATTCGGGGCAAAGATCTGCGTTGTCGGCAACGACGAAGGCGCCCGGTCTGAGGCGGCTTTCAACCAGACTCAAGATCTCGGGATAGAGCGCTTTGGCGCCGTCGAGCAGAAGCAGGTCGACGCTTTCGGGAAGATCGACGCTTAATGTTTGCAGCGCGTCTCCTTCGCGGGTTTCCACCATGTCAATGAGACCACCTGCTGTCAGATTACTCCTCGCGCGCGCGACCTTGGATGGCTCGAACTCGCTGGTGATCAGGCGGCCACCGCCATTGTCCCGCAAGGCTGCGGCAAGGTGCAGGGTCGAGATGCCGAACGAGGTTCCAAATTCGACGATCGTCCGTGCGCCGCTGCCTCGTGCCAGCATGTAGAGCAGCGTGCCGGTCTCTCGCGAAACGGGAAGCCAGAGATCCCTTAGCCGCCCATAGAAATCGAGGTATTCGGTCTTGCTTCGAACCAGCCGCATCCGCTCCTCG
Source organism: Mesorhizobium sp. M1365 (assembly GCF_040317865.1). Classification (NCBI taxonomy): domain Bacteria; kingdom Pseudomonadati; phylum Pseudomonadota; class Alphaproteobacteria; order Hyphomicrobiales; family Phyllobacteriaceae; genus Mesorhizobium; species Mesorhizobium sp. M1365. The sequence continues at coordinate 14,228 of NZ_JAMYLG010000048.1, read as the reverse complement.
GCGGAGAGTTCCGCCACTGCAGGGCTTGTTGCCGCAGCGGCTTCCTCGAACAGGCGGTCCAGCAGGGGCGCGAGCGGCGTTGTCGTCAGTGTGGTCATATCGGTCTCCAGTCGGAATTGAATGCGTTCTTGTGCGACATTCAAAATACGACTAATCATTCGCATTCGCTAATCGCATTGGCGCGGCTCTCAATGAGCGACAACCGAAGTCCGCGGATTTCCTCGCGAAAACAGCCGAAGCAGGCCCGCTCGGCGGAGCTCGTCGCTGCGATTTTGCAGGCTGCTGTTCAGGTTTTGGCGAGGGAAGGCGCGCAGCGCTTCACCACGGCGCGCGTGGCCGAGAAGGCCGGCGTCAGCGTCGGATCGCTGTATCAGTATTTTCCGAACAAGGCGGCGATCCTGTTCCGGCTCCAGAGCGACGAATGGCGGCAGACGACCAGTTTGCTGCGCGATATCCTCGAGGATATCAGGAAACCGCCGCTTGACCGGCTGCGCGACCTGGTCCACGCCTTCCTCCGCTCGGAGTGTGAGGAGGCTGCGGTGCGTGTGGCGCTCGACGACGCCGCCCCGCTTTACCGCGACGCGCCCGAGGCGCAGGCGGCGAGGGCGTCCGGAGACCGCACCATCCAGCTCTTCATGCAGGAGGCGTTGCCGAGCGCCGCGCAAGCGACTCGCGAATTGGCCGGCGACCTGGTCATGACGACGCTCAGCACGGTGGGGAAGCAGTTCTCGGAGACGCCTCGAACGCCCAAGGAGATTGAAGTCTACGCCAAGGCCATGGCCGACATGTTTTGCGCCTACCTGAGAGGCCTCGATCACGGCTAAGGCGCGCCAGACCCAGTCAGCGAACAGGCCACGCGAGTTTCACACGGGGCAAAACCTTCGTCGGTTCAGCCCCGCGGAAAGCCGTCTTTAGCCGGCGGCCGCTGAACAATGCGGCCGTGAAAACGGTACGCCTCAGACGTACCGGTTGACGATGTTTTCGAGCAATTCCTGGCGGCCGGATCTGGGCTGCGGCTCGATCTTCTCTTTGACGACGCGCTCGGCGATTTCCTCCAGCGTGCGCTTGCCGGCAAGCATCGCCTTGGCCTCGGCCGAATCCCAGCCGGCATAGCGCTCGGCGAGCGGGGCGGACAGCGCCTTGTCCTCGACCATGCGCACTGCCGCCTTGAGGCCGCGAGCGCAGCAGTCCATGCCGCCGATATGGCCGATCAGCAGATCCTGCGGGTCGAGCGACTGGCGCCTGAGCTTGGCGTCGAAATTGGTGCCGCCGGTCTTGAAGCCGCCGGCCTGCAGCACCTGGTAGTAGGCCAGAGCCATCTCCGGCACATTGTTGGGGAACTGGTCGGTGTCCCAGCCCGACTGGTAGTCGTTGCGGTTCATGTCGATCGAACCGAAAATGCCGAGCGCATTGGCCAGCGCCAGTTCATGCTCGAACGAATGGCCGGCCAGGATGGCGTGGCCCTGCTCGATGTTGAGCTTGACCTCGTTCTCCAGTCCGAAACGCTTGAGGAAGCCATAGACGGTGGCGACGTCGTAATCATACTGGTGCTTGGTCGGCTCCTGAGGCTTCGGCTCGATCAGGATGGTGCCTTCGAAGCCGATCCTGTGCTTGTAATCGACGACCAGGTTGAGGAAACGGCCGGCCTGTTCCTGCTCGCGGGCAAGGTCGGTGTTGAGCAGCGTCTCATAGCCCTCGCGGCCGCCCCACAGCACGTAGTTCTCGCCGTTCAGCCGCTTGGTGACGTCGATGCAGTGTTTCACCGTCGCCGCCGAATAGGCAAAGACGTCCGGATCGGGATTGGTGGCGGCGCCCGACATGAAGCGGCGGTTGGAGAACAGGTTGGCCGTGCCCCACAGCAGCTTGACGCCGGTCTGCTTCATCTTTCCCGAGAAATAATCGGCGATCTCGTCGAGCCGCGCCGCACTTTCGGAAAAGTCCCGGCCCTCCGGCCGCACGTCGGCATCGTGGAAGCAGAAATAAGGCGCGCCCAGCAGCGAAAACATCTCGAAGGCGACGTCGGCCTTGAGTTTGGCCAGCTCCATCGTGTCGGTACCGCCGGCCTTGGGGAACCATGGCCGGTCGAACGTCTGACCGCCGAACGGATCGCCGCCCGGCCAGGCGAAGGAATGCCAATAGGCGACGGCAAAGCGCAGATGGTCTTCCAGCCGCTTGCCGGCGACGATCTCGTCGGGATTGTAGAACCGATAGGCCAGCGGATTGGTCGAATCCGGTCCCTCGTATTTGATCTGTTGGATGTCGCCGAAAAAACCGCTGCTCATGTTTTTTCCTCTCGCATGGTTCGGCCTGATTACTTCAGGCGTAATTGGTTTCGCGCTGGCGCTGGTCGAAAAGGCTCATGTCAAAGCCACCCAACGAAGGAGACAGACCATGACCGACCTCAACACCATTGCCGAAAACTACATCGCCGCCTGGAACGAGAGCGACGCCGCACGCAGGAAAGCCTTGCTCGAGGCGACCTTCACCGAGGACGTCGGCTACCGCGATCCGATCATGCAGGGCGACGGCCATGACGCCATCGCCGCGCTGATCGAAGGCGTTCAGCAGCGCTTTGCCGGCTTCAGGTTCTCGCTGAAAGGCAAGCCGGACGGCTTCGCCGATACCATCCGCTTCTCCTGGAACCTCGGGCCGGAAGGCGTCGGCTCCGTCATCGAAGGCACCGATATCGGCGTCATCGAAAATGGCCGGCTGAAAAGCGTCACCGGCTTTCTCGACAAGGTGCCGGCACAGTGAGGCCTTCTCGGCAGGCCACGGCGAGGGCGGGAAACCGCTCACGCCGTGGCGCTCCTGATCGCCGGGTAAAGCTGGCGGTAGCGCTGACAGGCATCTGCATAGGCATCGCTTAGTGCGGCGACCGGCTCGACCGTGGCGTCCGTCGCCGGCGCCGTGCACACGGCGCGCGGATCGGCGCCTGTCGCCGCGATCAGGCCAAGCCGGGCCGCTCCGAAGGCGGCGCCGAAATCGCCGTCGGCTGGGATATCGACTGGCAGGCCAAGCGCTGTGGCGATGGCCTTCAGCCAGTAGCGCGAACGCGAGCCGCCGCCGATCGCCGTCACCCGGGTCAGCGTCGTACCGGCTTTGGCCAGGGCTTCGAGGCTGTCGCGGAAAGCGAAGGCGACGCCTTCGAGCACGGCCTGGGTCAGCGCCGCGCGGCCGGACTCGTGGGCAAGCCCGGTAAAGGCGCCCCGAATAACGGAATCATTGTGAGGCGTCCGCTCGCCTGACAGGTACGGCAGGAAAGAGACACCGCTCGGCGCCTGCAGCGAATCGCCGAGTTCGGCGGTCAACTCGCCGGCACTTTTTCCAGCGATCCCCGACAGCCAGTTGAGCGAATCGGTTGCCGACAGGATGACGCCCATCTGGTGCCAGGTGCCGGGCAGTGCGTGGCAGAATGTGTGCACGGCGCTTTCCGGATTGGGCAGATACGACGCGTTGGCGGCAAAAAGCACGCCCGACGTGCCGAGCGAGACGAACGCCTGGCCGGCGCCGACCGTGCCCATGCCGCAGGCCGAAGCCGCGTTGTCGCCGGCACCGCCGGCGATCGGGATGCCCGCCTGCATGCCCCATTTGGCGGCCAGTTCGGCGCGCAAGGCACCGGCCTTGGCCGTGCCTTCGACCAATGACGGCATCTGGCTTTCGTCGAGCGACGTGACAGCGAGCAGTTCGGCGGACCAGGCGCGTTTGCCGACATCGAGCCACGACGTGCCAGCCGAATCCGACATTTCCGAAATATGCTCGCCGGCGAGCCAGAGCCGCAAAAAGTCCTTCGGCAGCAGAACCTTTGCCACCTTGGCAAAAACAGCCGGTTCGTTGTTCCTGACCCAGGCCAGCTTTGGCGCGGTGAAGCCGGGAAAGACGATGTTGCCGGTCAGCTTGCGAAAGCGCGGGTCGGCATCGAGCGCGGCCGCCTCGGCGTGGCTGCGTGTGTCGTTCCATAGAATGCAGGGGCGCAGCACCTGGTCGGCGGCATCGAGCAGAGTGGCGCCATGCATATGGCCGGAAAGGCCGATGCCTTTGACCGCCGCGAGTTCCTTCGCATGCATTGACCGCAGCTCGTCGACCGCCGCTTCGCAGGCGCGGATCCAGTCGGCCGGGTTCTGCTCGGACCAGCCGGGATGCGGGCGCGACACGTCGAGCGGCGCATGGCCGGAACCGACGATGCTCTGCCTTGCATCGATCAGCAGCGCCTTGACGCCCGACGTGCCGAGATCGAGGCCGAGATACATGTTTCCTCCCATGTCCGTCATGCCTGGCGGCGACGGTCTTTCTTGCTTCGCTGCCCAGTCCTGTGACACGGGCGGCGAAGATATCCCGGCAATCGTGCCGCCGGAAACGCACCCCGGTCAACACGCGAAGATTTTTTCGACGCTCGAAAAAATCAGGCCGGGGCAGTTTTTAAGGCAAGATGTGGCCGTGGTCAATTCGCCGCGGGAGCGTTTGCACGCCGTGAAAACAGTGCCGACAACGGGCTGTCCGGCCGTGCCAGCGCGCGTTCCGCCGCAAGCGCCCTCGCCAGCGCGCCATCACCGGAACGCAATGCCGCTTCGATCAGTGTCAGGTCGATGACGTCGCGTTGTGCGTGGCTGCCGCCGAAGCGATGGGCGATTGCCCGTATCGGCCGGATCAGGCGTATCGTCCCGGCATAATTGCCCTCGCCGAATGCCTTGATGGCGAGCGTCAGGGGATGGCCGACATCCCTGGTGAAACCGGCGTTGTCGTCCTTGCCGCGCATCGCCTCGCGCTGCGCCTCGAGCAAGTTGCGGGCCGGCGCTTCGAGGCCGGCACCGACAAACGCCATCATCGCGTGGGCGTCGTTGAAGGCATAGTGGCCGGCGCTGGCCATGGGCAACCAGTTGGCGGCGAGCGTCGCCCAGCGCTCGCCGACATCGACGCCACCGAGATGCAGCCGCCACAGGATCGCCGAGGCGTCGACCATGTTGAGCGCCAGCGTCGAGCGCTCGCCATAGATCGGCCCGTCATAGAGCGCCAGCACCTCGTCGATTTCGCCGAGATCGTAGTGGAACAGCGCCAGGTGCCACCAATTGTGCACCTGCAGGAAACTTTCCCGCGTCCACGCTTCGGGATTGGCGCGCATCCACAGAATGCCGTCCTTTTGCCGGCTCTGCATCTCCATGACATGGGCCACCGCATGCTGGGCCCAGCCGTCGCGCGGCTCGAGATCGACCGCCGTGCGGCCAAGTTTTTCGGCGCGCGCGTAATCGCCCATTTCCTCCAGGCCAAAGGCCTGCATGCCGAGTATGGCGTGATAGCCCGGCATGTCGCTCTGCCAGGACGGCAGCGCGCGACCGATGCGGTCGCGCAGCATGCGCGCATTGCCGGTGAAGAAGTCGATCTGGTGGCCGGTCTGCAGCGCCAGCGCATCGAGCGGAAACTCGATGGCGATATCCTCCAGCACGCGGGCGGCCTCGTGCCAGCGTCCCTCCGCAAGGTGGCCAAGGGCGGCGACATGCGCCTGCTCGCGTGTTGTCGCGGCAAGCGGCAGCGCCGCCTCGTGACATGCCTTGGCCACCGCCGTCGCCTCACGCTCTGTGGCGAGGCCAAAGAGATAACCCTTGAACACATGCGCCATGACGAAGCCGGGATCTTCGGCGATTGCCCGGTCAACGGAACCGACCGGATCGCCGATGAAGCACTGCAATTCGCGAACAGCCCGGCTGTAGGACGAGAGCCCGGCCTCCGTCGCGCCAGACAGCGTCAGGCCGAATGCATCGCTCACCGCCATGGTCTGTCCTCAGTTGCCCGAGCGCATCGCCACTGTGGCGATGCCGGCGCCGACCAGCAGCGTGCCGCCGGTGCGGTTGAAGATGCGGATCGCCTTTGGGTTGCGCACGACGTTGCGCGCCCTTGCCGCGATCAGCGCATAACCGAAGGCATTGGCGAAGGCGAGCGCCAGGAAGGTCGTCTCGAAGATCAGCATCTGTGTCCAGAAATCCGCATGCCGGTCGAGGAACTGCGGCAGGAAGGCGACGAAAAAGGTGATGCTTTTCGGATTGAGCGCGGTAACCAGCCAGGCGTGCACCATCATTTTCGCCGACGACACCGCATCGGTGCGCGGTTCGGCCCGGAGCGCGCCGCCGGCGCGAAACAGCTTGATGCCGAGATAGATCAGATAGCCGGCGCCGGTCACCTTCAGCACGGTAAACACGGTGGCCGACGCCGCCAGCAGCGCGCCGATGCCCAGCATCGACAATGTCATCGCGGTGAAGTCGCCGAGCGCCACGCCGACTGCCATCGGCAGCGCGGTGCGCCAGCCCTGGCCGAGCGCATAGGACACCACCAGCAGGATGGTGGGACCTGGAATGACCAGAAGGACTGCCGAGGCAGCGGCAAAGGCGGCCCAGTTTTCGAAGGACATTTTCTTCTCCTTGAGCTCAAAGAAGAGGATAAATCCTTGGCCTCGCGCAGATGTAAAGAGGCAAAATCGAAAAAGCCCCTCGTTAACGCCAGGCGGCTGGCCTTCACGCTTTTTCAACCATGATTGGCGAAAATGCCTGGCATACGGCCGGAGCGTGTTTCCCGCCGATAGCGTGGGGTTTGGGTAAATGCGTGAGTTGCCGCACGGTCTGTCGCTGCCGCACAATGGCGACGCAATCGAAACCGAAATACAGCTTTCCCGTCGCACGGTGCTGTCCGGCGCCGGTGCGCTGGCGCTGCTCGGCGTCGCCGGCTGCAGCCAGACGCTGGATCTGCCGTCGCTCCAGCTCGACGACGTCACCACCGGCTCGATCCGGCCCATCCGTCCGAGTATCAGCGTCGACAAGAACATTACCAGCCCCGACGTGATGTACGCTTCGCTCACCGACGGTGGCTTCAATGTGCCGGAAGTGCCCTACCTCAAGGTCAAGCCGGAGTTCCGCCGCCAGATCGTCGTCGATCCGACCGGCGAGCAACCCGGCACCATCGTCGTTCACTCGCAGGAACGGCTGCTCTATCTGGTGCAGCCCGGCGGCGAGGCGATCCGTTACGGCGTCGGCATCGGCAAGGACGGATTCCGCTGGTCCGGCCGCGCCAACATCCAGTACGGCAAGGAATGGCCGGTCTGGACCCCGCCGCCCGAGATGATCGCCCGCAGGCCGGAACTGGTGAAATGGCAAAGCGGACAGCCGGGCGGCCTCGACAATCCGCTCGGCGCGCGTGCCCTCTACATCTATCAGAACGGCAGCGACACCGGCTATCGCATCCACGGCTCGCCCGAATGGTGGAGCATCGGCCAGGCGATGTCGTCGGGCTGCGTGCGCCTGATCAACCAGGACATCATCGACCTCTACAGCCGCGTCTCCAAGAAAAACCCGGTCGTCGTCGTCTGAACGGCGGCTTCGCCTTCAGCGATCACTCTGCCGTTGCGCGATGCCGCAAGACAGGCGAATGTGCCTGCGATTTCATCGCCCGGGAGACGTGAACAATGGCCGGAACTTTTGTCATCGCGCAAGGCGGCGGCCCGACCGCCGTCATCAACCAGACCGTGGTGGGTGCTGCGCTCGAAATCCGCAAGCGGCATCCCGGCGCCAAGGTGCTGGGATCCATCCACGGCGTGCGCGGCATTCGTGACGGCAATTACGTCGATCTTTCCGCCATCCCCGAGGATCGCCTGCGGCTGATCGCGGCGACACCGAGCGCCGCGCTTGGTTCGACGCGCGACAAGCCGGATGCCGCCTATTGCGACCTCATCCTCAACGGCTTGAAGAAAGCCGGTGCCGACGCCTTCATCTATATCGGCGGCAACGACACCTCGGGCACGCAGCAGATCCTCACCGACGCCGCCGGCGGCAAGATCGCCTTCGTGCATGCGCCGAAAACCATCGACAACGATCTCGAGGAGAACGATCACACGCCCGGCTTCATGTCGGCGGCCGAGTTCGTCGCTGGAGCATTCCTTTCGGTCGATCTCGATTTCCGCGCTCTGCCGGGCATCTATGTCGGCATTGTCATGGGGCGGCATGCCGGTTTCCTGACGGCCGCGTCCGCGGCCTGGCAGCTCGATCAGGACAGCGGCCCGCATCTCGTCTACGTGCCGGAGCGGCCGTTCTCGGCGGCCGGTTTCATCGACGACGTTCGTGCAACGCTCGACCGCCACAAGCGCTGCATCGTCGCCGTCTCCGAAGGCGTCAGCACCGCCGACGGCAAGGCGCTGGTCGAAAGCCTGGTGCCGCCGGAAAGGCTGGAGCGAGACCAGCACGGCAACGTCAAGCTGTCGGGCAGTGACCTGCCGGCAGCCTTGGAGCGCGCGCTCGCCGAAGGATTGCCGGGCAAGCGGGCGCGCGTCGATGCGCTCGGCTATATGCCGCGCGGCTATGTCGGCGCCATCAGCGCGGTGGACGCGCAGGAGGCCTTCGATGCCGGTGCCTTCGCGGTCACGGTGGCCGACGAGGGCGGCGGTTCGGTGGCGCTGCAATATGACGGCAAGAAAACCGTGCTGAAGAAGGTGCCGCTGAAGAACGTCGCCGGCAAGACGCGCCATATGCCGGATGATTTCATGCTGCCGGATGTCAACCGGCTGTCCGATGCGGGGATGGCCTATCTGAAGCGGCTGGTCCCGCAAAAGTACAAGGTCGGCAAGCCGTTCGTCTGATGCCGGCCTTGATCTGATGGACAGCTGGTTCAGCAAAACCATCGTCAACGCCAATACGACGATGCTGACCGAGCCCTTCGTGCACGAATTCGTGCGCGCCAACATCTGGCATCTGCGCGGCCGCGATGTCGACCTGCTGGTCGACACCGGCATGGGGATCTGCTCGCTGGCGCCGCAGATCGACACGCCGTCCGGCAAGCCGCTGCTCGTCGTCGCCACGCATATCCATCTCGATCATGTCGGCTCGCTGCACGAGTTTCCGCTGCGGGCAGGGCCGCGCCACAGCGCCGCGCAGTTCGACAGCATGGATGAAGCGGTGACCTACGCCTACATGTTCCATGATCTGGAAGGCGCCGTCTCCAGGCTGCCGGCAAAGGGCTGGAAGGCGGCCGATTACAGGATTCAGCCGGCGCCTCTGGCCCGGACCCTGGACGAGGGCGATAGGATCGACCTCGGCGACCGCCAATTCCGCGTCCTGCATCTGCCCGGCCACTCTCCGGATTCGATCGCGCTGTTCGACGAGGCTGACGGCCTGTTCTTCGCCGGCGACGCCATCTACGACGCCATGCTGATCGACGACCTGCCGGATTCGGATCGTGCCGCCTATCGCCGCACGATGCAGCGCCTGCTCGAGCTGCCGATCCGGATCGGCCATGGCGGCCATGGACCGAGCTTCGATGGCAGGCGGATGCGCGAGATCGCCACCACCTATCTCAGCCGGACCGACCGGAAAGGCGAATAGGAGGCCTCGGCTGAGGCGGCGCAAATCTGAAGCGATTTGTCTTGGGCAGCTATTTTGTTCTTGCTTTGTGCCGGCAGCTATGCTACTAATATCGGTATGGTGCTGATTCGCCCCAACCGACCCGCCCCTCCCGAGGCGGGTTTTGTATTTTCGGGTTTCGGCGGCAACGCCGCGAGGCGGTTGCCGGCTGGAAATTAAATCTTCGTAATATTATCTGGAAACCATAATCGGCGCCCTAGATGCGGGGCTGTCGATCCGGTCGGCTGCCGTGACAGGCGAGACAGGCAAGGCCGACGACCGACGCGCCGATGAATTGTTCCGGTGACGGAACGTCGCGGCGCAAGACCAATCTCTCGCCCGGACAACGGCCATGTCACCAATCCAGACCCTTCGCAGACATCGCGTCGCCGCTCTGCTGGGCGCCGCGCTGATCGTCAGCCCCTTCGCCCTGTCCTTCGCTCCCAGGCTGAATGATGTCCTGGCGGCAACAGTGACCCCACCTGTCACCGGCATGACGGCGCCCCGCGGCTCGTTCGCTCCGGTCGTGGCGGCCGACAAACCGGCAGTGGTGACGATCACCACCCTCATGAAATCGGCGCAGTCGGACACCACGAGCGAGGCCTCCCCATTCGGTGGCAACGAGTTCGGTGGCAACTCGCCTTTCGACGACTATTTCCGCCGTTTCTTCGGTGACCAGGGACTGCCCGCCCCCAAGACACCGCCGGAACAGGCGCCGCGCACCGAGGCCCTCGGCTCAGGCTTCATCGTCGGTGCCGACGGCATGATCGTCACCAACAATCACGTCGTCGACGGCGCCCAGTCGGTCAAGGTGATGCTCGACGACGGCACCGAGCTTCCCGCCAAATTGATCGGCCATGACACGAAGAACGACCTTGCCGTGCTCAAGGTCAACGCCGGCAAGCCCTTGCCGACCGTCAAATGGGGCGATTCGGACAAGCTCATGCCGGGCGACCAGGTGCTCGCCTTCGGCAATCCTTTCGGCCTTGGCACCACGGTCACCGCCGGCATTGTCTCGGCGCGCGGCCGCGATCTGCACAGCGGCCCGTTTGACGACTTCATCCAGATCGACGCACCGATCAACCGGGGCAATTCCGGCGGCCCGCTGACGGATGTGTACGGCGATGTCGTCGGCATCAACACCGCGATCTTTTCGCCGAATGGCGGCAGCGTCGGCGTCGGCTTCGCCATCCCCTCGGACCAGGCGCAAAAGGTCGTCGCCAAGCTGATGAAGGGCGGCTCCATCCAGTACGGCTATCTCGGCGTCCAGATTCAGCCGGTGACGCCTGATGTGGCGAGCGCCATCGGCCTCGATCACCCTACCGGCGTGCTGGTCGCGCAGGTCAGCGACGGATCGCCGGCCGCCAAGGCCGGCATCAAGACCGGCGATGTCATTACCAGCTTCGCCGGCCAGGACATAAAGGATCCGAGGGATCTGTCGCGCGCCGTCGCTGACGTTGCGCCTGGCACGAGGGAAGCCCTCAATGTCTGGCGCAATGGGAAAAGCCTGCAGATCTCCGTCGAGATCGGGCGCAACGAAGACGACACGGCGACGGGATCGGTGACCGGCGATTCAGGTCAGCCGTCGACGGGGCAGGGCCTTCGCGCACCGGCGCTCGGTCTCGGCCTGATGGACGTCACTCCTGATGTGCGCCAGGCAATGAACCTGCCAGAAAACCAGCACGGCGCACTGGTCGAGCGCGTCGACCCGAACAAGGCGGCGTCGGCTTCCGGCATCCAGCCCGGCGACATCATCGTCGGCGTCGACCAGACTCCGGTGAGGAGCGCCAGGCAGGCAAATCAGGCGATTGTGCAGGCTGCCAAATCCGGCAAGAAATCGGTGCTGCTGCTTGTCGAGCGCGGCGACGCCCAGATGTTCGTCGCCGTCCCCTTCGCCAGCGGCTGAAGCGGGCGCCGCGCTGCCAAGATCGATGTAGAGCATTGCCGCTGGGCCGGAGCCAAGATTTCGGTTGCCCGCGCTCGCGTCTTCGAGAAAACTGACAAAGGTCGATTGGACCTTGCGCAAACGGATATTCTCGATGGTTACCCGAGGTTTCTCTTCCGGACGAAAGCCGCCGAAGGATACGGATGCACGTATCCCGCCGGGGCAATATCTCGAGCAAGGTTTCCCGGTCCTGTCGGCCGGCCCGACGCCGCATGTCCGCACCGAGGATTGGTCGTTCACGCTTAAGCACGGGCCGCGGCCGATCAAGAAGTGGAACTGGGCCGAGTTCAACGCGCTGCCCTTGACCAAGATGACGCGCGACATCCATTGCGTCACCGCATGGACCAAGTTCGACACGGCGTGGCAGGGCGTGCTCGTCGACGACATTCTTGCCGACGCCGGCATCGAGCCGCCCACCGCCTTCACGCTGGCGCTGGGTTTCGACGGCTATTCCACCAACGTGCCGACGAAGGATCTCACCGGCGGCAAGGCGATGGTGGCACTGCTTTACGAGGGCAAGCCGATCACTCCCGACCATGGCGGCCCGGCCCGGCTGCTCGTTCCGCATCTCTATTTCTGGAAATCGGCCAAATGGCTGAACGGGCTGCAGTTCACAGAGCGTGACGAGCCGGGTTTCTGGGAGTTGCGAGGCTATCACATCTATGGCGATCCGTGGCGCGAGCAGCGCTACACGAACGATCCATGAGCGACGCACCGGCGGCGCAGTCGCCCTGGCAGGCGGTCACCATCACCCGCATCCAAAAGCGCACGCCGCGCGTCACCAGCTTTTTCCTGCAGCCGTCGCGGCCCTTCGTCTATCGTGCCGGACAGCATGTCGATGTCAGGCTGACGGCGCCGGACGGCTATCAGGCGCGCCGCTCCTACTCCATCGCCTCGGCGCCGGAGACCGGCGAGACCATCGAGCTGGCGATTGAAAAACTCGAGGACGGCGAGGTCTCGCCGTTCTTTCACGAGATCGCGGCGGTGGGCGACGAGGTCGAATTGCGCGGGCCGCTCGGCGGCCATTTCGTCTGGTCCGACGGCGATGGCGGCCCGCTCCTGCTCGTCGGCGGTGGGTCGGGCGTGGTGCCGCTGATGTCGATGCTCCGTCACCGGGCGATGCGGGGATCGCTGGTCGCCACCGCCCTGGTGTTTTCGGCGCGGGTCTGGCACGAGGTGATCTTTCGCGACGAACTAATCGACCTCGCCGAGCGCAGGGATGGCTTCGACCTGGTGCTGACGCTGACGCGCGAGCCGGCCCGCCGTCCGGCGGATTATGCGCGGCGGGTCGACGCCGCGATGATGGTGCAAGCCATGACCAGGCTGCCGGCGCCGCCGAAGCTCGCCTTTGTCTGCGGCTCGAACGCATTCGTGACGGCCGCCGCCGAGGCACTGATCGATGCCGGGGTGCCTGCGGCACTAATCCGCACCGAACGTTACGGGGTCTGACCCGGTTCTGCTTGCCCGGTTGCTGCCTTCGTTGGGCGGCATAAGGCAGGCCAAAAGCAGCCGCAACGCCGACGCCGCATTCGGCCGAAATGGTTAACGATTCGACAAAGAACCTCGGCTGCGACTTTTATCGGTTTAAAAAATCGAACCGAACGGTTCGTTTCTGTTGACAATGCGTGCAGGATGCTGTGAACGCTGCCTCCCAAGTCATCTTGCAGCCAGACCGAGGCGATAGACTATCTGCTTGACATTAAACGATAAAAATGTGGCGAAGGGAATCTCTGGCACAATTTCAAGGTGTAGATTCTTGGTCCACACCAAAAAACTTCGTGATTGGAAACTGGCCATCGGCTTTCCCACATCGGGGCTGTCCGAACGACGCGAATTCCCCCCAAGGCACGCCGCTAGACGGACGGAAAACTAAGATACTGGAGTACTAAAAAATGAAAAAGATCGCTCTTGCCGCCGTCGCCGTTTTGGCCATCACCGGCAGCGCCTTCGCTGGCAGCGACAACTTTGGTTCCAAGGGTGCGAACCAGCCTGCCGCTGCGGTCGACAGCTCGTATACGGCTTCCATTCAGAAGCCGGCTCATGCTGACCAGCAGGCTGTCCAGGGCGCCGACCGTAACCTCTTCGGCAACAACTAACAGCCGATCCCAGCATCAGGGCGGCGGGCATATCCGCCGTCCGGGGATCTGAAAAATTCAGGAGTATTAAGATGAAAAAGATCGTTCTTGCTGCCGCCGCCGTTTTGGCCATCACCGGCAGCGCCTTCGCCGGCAGCGACAACTTTGGTTCCAACGGAGCCAACCCGCCTGCTGTCTCGGTCGACAGCTCCTACACGGCTTCCGTCAAGACGTCGAACCAGGCTGAAAAGCAGCCGGTTGTCCAGGGCGCCGACCGTAACCTCTTCGGCAACAACTAACAGCCGATCCCACCATCAAGGCGGCGGCATGCCCGCCGCTTGATTTCGAAAATCCAGGAGACCCAAAATGAAAAAGATTGTTCTTACTGCCGCCGCGCTCTTGATTGCCGCCGGCAGCGCTTATGCCCGCAACGACAATGTTGGCGGGACCGACATCAACAAGCAGTCGACCGTCAACGTCGACAAGACGCAGACGTATTCGGTGCGGGACAGCAACTCGCCGATCTACAAGCTGCTGAATTCGTCTGGCGATGTGCCCAAGTCCGCGCCTCAGGGCGCCGACCGCAACCTCTTCGGCAACAACTAGAGCAATTCCAGGAAAAGTGTGAAACGGTTTTCCCGGGAAAAGCGTGTAGCGCTTTCCCTTGGGAATTGCGTCAAAACAAGGAGATAGAGCGGTTCGGCGTTCCGTGAAACGATGAACCGCTCTATCGGCCGAACTGGAATTCCAGACAAGAGGGGGGGGGGCGGGCCGCCCCGCGTGGGTGTTTGGGGGGGGGAGGCCCCCCGGGGACAGGCCGCGGTTGGGTTGGGTGTT
>NZ_JAMYLG010000047.1:0-34937 GCF_040317865.1 Mesorhizobium sp. M1365 | reverse complement strand
AGGTACGAGAATCGGCGCTGGCGAACAGCGTCACCTCGTGGCCCTGTCGGACAAGTTCTTCGGTCAGATACGAAACAATTCGCTCGGTTCCACCGTAGGTTCGGGGCGGCACGGATTCGGTTAGCGGTGCGATCTGGGCTATTTTCATTTAGAAAATCTTTTCGGCGGCGATCGCCGTCTTTCAAACAAGCTTCGACGGCAACCAAGACAAGCGAGAGCTTCCCGTTGCGAAGTATTCTATGCAGAGCGTATTTATAGTTGTGCCGTCCGTGCTCCTCCCGTGCAATCAGGTTTCCCTTATTCAACTCCTCTGCATCCAAGAACTGCGATCCACGAGAAATGTTTCACCGGTCCCAGAAAAAGAATGGCGCTCCCGCCTCACATATGCCGCTACGGTTGACCAGGATCCGCGCAAGCTCCAACGTGAGAACTTCACGTTTTGTGCTCCGATTGGCACCGGGTCCTGACAGCATCGTGCTTTCGTTTGTTCTGTGGCTCCTCGACCGAGCAAGGACAGCGAGCCCGCGTCGCCGGAGGATAAGAACGACGCGGGCCGATCGGAGATATCCGATCTGGCAGCAAAAAAATGAGGGAAAGAGTTTGCTGCGTGGGCAGAACTTTTCCTGAGCGCCGGTGTTCCATCGCGTGAGGAAAAAAGCCCGCCGCACAGGTTGATGCGGCGGGTCGATCAAACGTGTTGCACCGAGCGGGGGGCTCGGGGTCGGGCATGCCCGGTGCGCGCGGACCACGCGAACTTTAGATGCACCAGCTGCGATGCGTCCACCAACCGACGGTTGGAGTTTCATTCCGAGAGCTGTCTTACAGTGCGAAGCGGGCAAGTAGTTTATCGGAACCCAGCCTTGGCACATCACGTTGCTCAGTCGCTGACCTTCGAAGGATGCATGCAATGGCGAAAGACATATCTCGCGAGGAAGAGCAACGCGGCACCGAAAAAGTCTTCTTCTGGGGCGCTGCAATCGCCCTTGTCCTTTTTGTGTCTCTGGTGACCATCGCCCTCATCGGAAGGTCCTGATCTGTTTCGACAGTAGGATTCGACCGGCGGGCGCGAGGTCTCGGTGGGTTCAGGGCGAATGCCGGGCTGTTGTACCCTATGAGCCGCTCCCATCCGCCGTTTGTCCTCTCGATCGCCAGTCGAGCCACGATGCACTGAATTCAGAAAATTTCATTGCGCGGGTCACAACCTGCAGCAAAACTGTCCCAATCCAACCCGATCGGCTGTCCTTCGCTGGAGACGAAAAGCCACGGGCGGACGCTACAGGCCTAACTTTTCCCCGAGTGCATCAATGCGTTTAAAAGCTCCCGCCTTGCTAAGGCCGTCGGCATAGGCGTCAGGCGTCGACGTTACTCCGGCCGATCCCACACACTGACCAGGTCGGTGACGAGCAGCCCCGCAAACGGTCTGAGAAAGCCTACCAAATGTAGCGGAACAAATCATGATCGTTTCTCATTGAGCTGATCAATCAAGGGGGATTGACCATGGGCGATCGGCACAACCCAAAAATCGAGGCATCGGCAAATTCGGAAAAGACCCGGAAGATTGGGTCAGCGGAGATGACCCCCGCACAAGCCTCATATCTGAAAACTCTGGCCGAACAGGCCGACGACCGCTGGCCGGGACCCGGACAACACGTCGACTGCGGCTGGATGGTAGTTCCCGCGCGGACTGGCAGCCATATCCTGCTCTGGTCGCCAACGGCGCTGACAGAGCCTCCAGTCTCAAGTATCAATCTTTGCGGAAGGGAGACACTTGGCGTGCCTCACTCCACGGAACCAGCACGGGTTGCCCTTCGCGGATCGAGACCCCCCGCCCAGCATTAGCGATGGCCTGCCGTTTTAGGCAGTTTGTCTCATCCCATCGGCGGACTTCGATATTGGCTTGGATCATGGAGATGCCTGCTCGCCGATCAGGCGGGCATATTCCGCCTCCGGCTGGCCATATGAGCTGTTTGCCAAGATGATGAGACCAGTTCGATCACGGACGATGACCTCGCCACGATTTGACCTGATCAGACCGCGGCCTTCCAGCATTTGAAGTGCCACGGTGACGCCCGGCCGTCGTACACCCAACATGACCGACAGGAATTCATGGGTAATCGGCAGCCGGTCGCCTATCTCGAGCATCTCACCTACGAAGCGAGCGAGCTTCGGGCCCTCCCCAGGGCTGTTTTCGACGAGGCCCATCATTTATTGGTGCAGCCAGCGTCGCGGCCGTGAATGTCTGAGTTACAAGTTGGCCGGCTGGATTGGCCCTCAACTTCCAAACCATCCAAGACGCGGCCCAGCAGCACCAGATCGGAAGGACGAAAGACGCCAGCTTGCTCTGCTTTTGGACCAATTGGCATGACGCCCCTCGATGCAGGCCCAGCCGACAGGGCCGAAACTAATTGGGCGCTATTACAGGTTCAAGCTGGAGACAGCCGATGATCTTACAATCTCGTGCTCATGCCGGTTCGATATCCGTTTGGCAGAAGTCTTTGCCGATGAAAAGCAGCGGTTCGTCTCCACGCTTTGCCAAAGCATAGGAAATTCAGCGCCGCCAGGTGGTGGCCCTTGCCGTAGGTCAGCCAACCCTGGGTCGCCAGATCAACCAATTCGGAGTCGACAGGAATGATGTCGGCCTCGACTTTGCGCAGCCAAAGATCGATCTCAGCCAACGCGTGTTCGCCGCGCCTGCTGACCAGCACCATGCGTGCCTCGAGCACGCAGCTTGCCGGGATCAGACGGATTGGGTCGGAGACCAGCGCTCGTTCCAGCCTTGCTGCCTCAGGCTCGCTCCGAAGGATCGCTACAACAGCTGAGGTATCGATCACCATCAGTTAGGGATTCCATGCTCGTCAAACCCGATGATCTCCTCGTCGCTGCGACAATCCAGTTCAGGCAATCGTGCCACTCTTTCTCGGATGGCGCGCAATTCTGCCAGCAGACGCTCCTGAGCGGTCTCTCCAAAGCCCAAGCGGTGCAAGCGCTCGCTAAGGGCCTGATGAATGGCTGCTGTCTTACTGATACCCTGGCGGCGTGCGAGTTCATCGGCGAGAGCAACGGTGGCTGGATTTTTGATGTTCAGGGACACGAGAAACTCCAAAAATCTACCTTTCTGGCAATTTCTACCACAATTCTCTAGCTCTTCAACATACCTGCTAGCCTTCGCCCACACCCGCGCCGGATTGACCACCACAATCGCCAGGCGGTCGCGGCACCGCATTTCGCAAGTCTCTGCACGTCATGCCACGATCGCCGGTTTTGCTTGTTGCAAGGCCGGCGCTCCTGCCTTTTCTAATGATCCCCGACCGCGGCAAGAGCCAGTTCGTGGCGAGAAACGGGGACCCGCATGGCGACCAACTATCATGCCAGTAAGGGAGCGGCATCGCGCGGCGCGCGCATGCTGCGCACCGCCCTCGGCCCGGCGATCGCAGGCTTCCTTGACGATCCAGCCATTGTCGAGGTGATGCTCAATCCCGACGGTCGCCTGTGGGTTGACCGTCTCAGCGAAGGACTGGCTGCAAGCAATGAAATGCTGATCGCGGCAGACGGCGAACGGATCATCAGGCTGGTCGCGCACCATGTCGGTGCGGAGGTGCATTCGGGCTCGCCGCGCGTTTCGGCTGAACTGCCTGGGACCGGTGAACGGTTCGAGGGCCTTTTGCCGCCTGTCGTCACGGCACCAACATTCGCCATCCGCAAGCCGGCGGTCGCGGTGTTTACGCTTCAAGACTATGTCGCTGCCGGCATCATGACCGAAGGCCAGGCTGACGTCCTGCAGCTTGCCGTGGAGACACGCAAGAATGTGCTGGTGGCCGGCGGCACATCGACGGGCAAGACCACGCTCGTCAACGCGCTTTTGGCGGAGGTGGCTAAAACCGCCGAGCGCGTCGTGCTGATCGAGGACACACGCGAGTTGCAGTGTGCTGCGCCCAATCTTGTAGCGCTGCGCACAAAGGACGGCGTCGCCTCGCTGTCCGATCTAGTGAAGTCATCATTGCGGCTTCGGCCCGACCGCATCCCGATCGGCGAGGTACGTGGCGCCGAAGCGCTCGATTTGCTGAAGGCCTGGGGCACCGGCCATCCCGGCGGCATCGGCACCATTCACGCCAATTCTGCCATTGGCGCACTGCAGCGACTGGAACAGCTCGTACAGGAGGCCGTCGTCACGGTCCCGCGCGCGCTGATAGCCGAAACCATAGACCTCGTCGCCGTCCTCGCCGGCCGCGGTTCCGCGCGCCGGCTCGTCGAAATCGCCTTGGTCGACGGGCTCGATCCGGCCACCGGTGACTACCGCACCCTGGAAGCAAATCTCGAGACCACAATGACCGTGAATCACCACTCGCCCTTTGGAGCTTCAAAATGACCCCGATCCGCTTCAATTCATCGGCTGTCCGCAAACTTGCCGTGGAGCTGTCGTATGCGACGACCGCCGCGATCATGACGATTGCGCCCGCCCATGCTGCCGGTTCCTCCATGCCCTGGGAGGAGCCGCTTCAGCAAATTCTCGAATCGATTGAGGGGCCAGTCGCCAAGATCGTGGCGGTGATCATCATCATCGTCACCGGCTTGTCGCTCGCTTTCGGCGACACATCGGGCGGATTTCGCCGGCTGATCCAGATCGTCTTCGGCCTGTCGATCGCTTTCGCGGCAAGTTCGTTCTTCCTGTCTTTTTTCTCCTTCGGCGGCGGAGCGCTGATCTGATGGAGGAGGAAGTCCGCGGCTTTTTCGCGCCGGTGCATCGCGCACTCACCGAACCGATCCTGCTCGGCGGCGCGCCGCGTGCGGTTGCCATCGCCAACGGTACGCTGGCCGGCGCGGTCGGATTAGGACTTCGCTTGTGGGTCGCAGGGCTCATCATCTGGTTGGTCGGACATCTCGTGGCCGTCTGGGCGGCAAAGCGCGATGCGCAGTTCGTCGATGTGGCACGCCGGCACCTTCGCTATCCCTCGCACTTCGGCTGTTGAGGTCCTTCATCATGATGAACCTCGCGGAATACCGAAAGAAGAGTGCCAGCCTCGTCGATTATCTGCCTTGGGCCGCCCTGGTGGCGCCGGGCGTGGTGCTCAACAAGGACGGCAGCTTTCAAAGGACAGTGCGTTTTCGCGGGCCGGACCTGGACTCCGCCACGCCGGCGGAGCTGGTCGGCACGACCGCGCGGCTCAACGGCGCGCTACGCCGGCTCGGCTCCGGCTGGGCAATTTTTGTCGAAGCGCAGCGCAATCCTGCCAGCGGCTACCCAGACAGCCGGTTCCCGGATTGCGCATCGGCACTTCTCGACATCGAGCGTCGCGAACAGTTCGAAGCCTCCGGTGTGCTGTTTGAAAGCAGCTACTTTCTCACATTCGTGTGGCTGCCTCCGGCTGAGGAAGCGTCGCGAATGGAGAGCTGGCTCTATGAAGGCCGGGAAAAGACCGGCGTCGATCCTTGGGAACTCCTGAAGATTTTTGTCGATCGCACCGATCGCGCGCTCAACCTCATCGGGGGCTTCGTTCCCGAAGCTGACTGGCTCGATGACGGGGAGACGCTGAGTTACCTGCACTCAACCATTTCGACCAAGCGGCATCGCGTTCGCGTGCCAGAAACGCCGATGCATCTCGACGCACTGCTTGTCGATCAGCCGTTGGCCGGCGGACTCGATCCGAGGCTTGGCGATGCGCATCTGCGCACACTCACTATCATCGGGTTTCCGACGATGACCTTCCCGGGGATTCTCGACGATCTTAATCGGCTTGCCTTCCCTTACCGCTGGTCAACGCGGGCGATCATGCTGGACAAGACCGAGGCGACCAAGTTGGTGACCAAGATACGCCGTCAGTGGTTCGCGAAACGGAAATCCGTTGCCGCGATCCTCAAGGAGGTGATGACCAACGAGGCGTCTGTTCTCGTCGACTCGGACGCGGCCAACAAGGCGGCCGATGCGGACGCGGCGCTCCAGGACCTGGGCTCTGATCAGATCGGCGAAGCCTATGTCACCGCCACCATGACGGTCTGGGATGTTGATCCATCGATTGCCGACGAAAAACTGCGTCTAGTCGAAAAGATCGTTCAGGGCAGGGACTTCACCTGCATCGCCGAGGGCGTCAACGCTGTCGAAGCTTGGCTGGGCGGCATCCCCGGCCATGTCTATGCCAATGTTCGCCAGCCGCCGCTTTCCACGCTCAACCTTGCGCACGCGATTCCCCTCTCCGCGGTCTGGGCAGGTCCGACCGAGGACGAGCATCTTGGAGCGCCGCCGCTGTTCTTCGCCAGGACGGAGGGCGCCACTCCGTTTCGGTTCAGCCTGCATGTTGGAGACGTCGGCCACACCCTTGTCATCGGCCCGACGGGCGCCGGCAAGTCGGTCCTGTTGGCGCTGATCGCGCTGCAGTTCCGGCGTTACGAGAACAGCCAGGTCTTTGCCTTCGATTTCGGTGGCTCAATCCGCGCTGCCACGCTCGCCATGAATGGTGATTGGCACAATCTCGGAAGCAATGCTGAAAGCGGACAGGGCTCTGACAATCCGTTGCCCTCGCTCACCTTGGCCGATCTGTCGGACGACGTTCAGGCCGTGTCGCTGCAGCCGCTTGCCCGCATCCATCATACGCCAGAGCGGGCCTGGGCGGCCGCCTGGCTCTTCGACATTCTACTGCGGGAAGGCGTGGTCATCACGCCGCAGGTGAAGGAACATCTATGGTCGGCGCTGACGTCGCTGGCTTCTGCGCCAATCCAGGAGAGGACATTAACTGGCCTATCCGTGCTGCTGCAGTCCTCGCCGCTGAAACAGGCGCTTGGTCCCTATTGCATCGGCGGCGCTTTTGGCCGGCTGCTTGATGCCGAGCATGAGCGACTCGGCGAAGCCACCGTCCAGGCGTTCGAAACCGAGGGCCTGATTGGCACGGGTGCTGCTCCCGCGGTGCTTGCCTACCTTTTCCACCGCATCGAGCAGAGGATGGATGGACGGCCGACGCTGCTGCTCATTGACGAGGGCTGGCTGGCGCTCGACGATGGCGGTTTCGCCGACCAGTTGCGCGAATGGCTGAAGACGCTGAGAAAGAAGAACGCCAGCGTAGTCTTCGCCACGCAGTCGCTTTCCGACATCGACGGATCGCCAATCGCGCCGGCAATAGTAGAAAGCTGCCCGACGCGGCTGTTCTTGCCCAACGAGCGCGCCATCGAGCCGCAGATCACCGAGATCTACCGACGCTTTGGTCTCAACGATCGCCAGATCGAGATCATCGCCCGGGCGATACCGAAGCGCGACTATTACTGTCAAAGCCGCCGCGGCAATCGTCTGTTCGAACTAGGGCTCGGTCCAATCGCGCTGGCGCTCTGCGCCACATCGTCCAAATCCGACCAGGCCGCGATCGGCCGGATCGTCGCCGAGGCCGGCCGAGACCATTTCCTCGAGGCCTGGCTAGCGGAGCGCAGTCTGTCCTGGGCGGCCGACCTCATCCCAGGTCTCACCAACTTGATCAACCAGTCCACCGAGGAGATTTCGTCATGAATTCCGTTCTTGCAGGTCGCCGTATCCGTCGCGTGGCGGCAGCCGGCGCCATCGCCGTGGCCACGGCGCTGTCATCGGCACCAGCATCAGCGCTGATCGTGTTCGATCCCAGGAATTACGCCGAAAACCTGCTTTCGGCATCGCGCGCCCTGGAGCAGATCCACAACCAGATCACCTCGCTTCAGAACGAAGCGCAGATGCTGATCAACCAGGCGAAGAATCTCACTTCGCTGCCGACCTCGCTGCTGGGCCAGATCGAGGCCAATTTTGCCGAGATGAAGAGCCTGCTCGGCGAGGCCGACAAGCTGGCCTATAGCGTCCAGGAGGTCGAGAGCCAGTTTACCTCCGCTTACGAGAATTTCGGTTCGAATCTCTCCAGCCAGCAGCTTGTCGACGGCGCGCGTCAACGCTGGCAGACCTCGGTGTCGGCCTTCGAGCATTCGCTGAAGGCGGGCGCCGTCGCGGTCGACAACATCGCCGCGACACAAGAGCAGACGAGTGCGCTGGTCGGTGCCAGCCAGTCCGCCGTCGGCTTGCTTCAGGCGACGCAGGCCGGCAACCAGCTCCTCGCGGTCCAAGCCAAGCAAGTTGCCGACCTCACTGCGATGCTGGCCGCACAAGGACGAGCCGAAGCCCTTGAGCAGGCGAGGCGGGCGGCCGCGCAGGAGCAGGCACGGGAACAGTTCAGCCGTTTTATGACGGGCAGCAGCTACAGCGCGTCATCTGTAAAAATGTTCCACGACTGAGGCAAAGACCGCATGGATCTCAAGATCGCCGCCCGGATAACAGCCGTTCTTGCCCTTGGCGCCGCCATGACCGCCGCCTCCATGGCGCTGCGCGGCGGCGGCTCGCAGAACGCGTCCTCCCCGCGCTCTGCATATCCGGGCGGCGAGCCGGCTGGGGTCGAGCTTGCCCGATGCCGGGACATTGGCATGGCGGCGATTGATGACGACGCCTGCAGGAAAGCCTGGGCGGAAAGCCGCCGACGCTTCCTGCAACCATCCCGCCCCATCGCGCCAAACGCGGGTCCGTGGATCGAGAAGGACCAGAGCCGAATGCTGCCGCTCCAACCGCCAACTCCGCCTAGCGCGGAAGACCGGCTCCATCCGGAAACGGTGGCGCCATGAACGACACCGGCGTGATCGATCGCTTCCTGGAGACGTTTACCCGCTATATCGATTCCGGCTTTGGTCTGCTCGGTGGGGAAGTTGCGTTTCTTACTTCGACCCTCATTGTCATGGACATCACACTGGCCGGCCTGTTCTGGGCATGGGGTGCTGATGAGGACGTCCTGCACCGGCTAGTGAAGAAGACTCTCTATATCGGCTTCTTTGCCTTCATCATCGGCAACTTCAATCGTCTGGCCGGCATCGTCTTCGAGAGCTTTTCCGGGCTCGGCCTGAAGGCTGGAGGCTCGGCACTTTCAGGCTCGGCATTGCTGCAGCCGGGCCGCGTTGCACAAGTCGGCATCGATGCCGGCAATCCGATCCTCGAGGCCGCCAGCCAACTGATGGGCTACGTCTCGTTCTTCGAGAATTTCGTCCAGATCGTAGTGCTGATGATCGCCTGGGCGATAGTACTGATTGCGTTCTTTCTTCTGGCCGTCCAGATCTTCGTCACGCTGGTCGAATTCAAGCTGACGACGCTTGCCGGGTTTGTGCTGCTCCCCTTTGCGCTGTTCAACCGGACCGCCTTTCTTGCCGAAAAAGTGCTCGGCAACATCGTTGCCTCCGGCGTGAAGATCCTGGTCCTTGCCGTCATCGTCGGCATCGGCTCGGGGCTGTTCGCCGAGTTCACCCGAGGCTTCGGCGCGGAACAGCCCACAATCACGGATGCGCTGTCGCTTGTCCTGGGCGCCCTGTCGCTGATGGGGCTGTCGATCTTCGGTCCAAGCATTGCGACGGGGCTGGTCTCTGGTGCCCCCCAACTTGGCGCAGGTGCCGCTGTTGGCACGAGCCTCGTCGCTGGCGGCCTTGGCGCGGCCGGCGCTATGGGTGCTCGCACCGGATTGAGCGGCGCTGGCGCACTCAATGCCGGGGTGCGTATGTCGGCAGCGGCCGCACGCGGTGGCGCACACCTGGCCGGCAGCACTTCGGCCGCCTGGGAGCTTGGCGCAGCGACATCTGGACGAGGTGGTGCAGGCTCGGTCGCCGCCGGCGTGGCAGGTGTCGCCAGGGCCGGTGCCAGCGCTGCCGTTCGACCGGTGAAGCAGGCCATGTCACGCGCTGCGACGGCGTTGTCCGACAGCTATGAGGCCGGCCGCTTTGCGGCTTGGACTGCGACGAGTGGAGAGCGATCGTCGGGCACGGCCTCCTCCGGCGACTGGCCGTCCACCGGGGCCAGTGCCGACTCTCCGCCAGCATGGGCAAAACGCATGAAACGCAGCCAGGCCATGAGCCATGGCGCCAGCATCGCCGCCCATTCGGTCCACTCGAGCAATGATGGCGGCGGCTCGATGAATGTTTCCCTCGATCAGGACGACCGCTGATGACACCCTTTAGACGCCCTTTTGTTCGTTACTCAAAAACGCCTCACCCTGAGACGCCATATCAGCGCGCAGCCCAGATTTGGGACGAGCGCATCGGCTCGGCTCGCGTCCAGGCGAAGAACTGGCGGCTGATGGCCTTCGGCTCTCTCGTCTTGGCCGGCGGTTTTGCATCCGCATTGGTCTGGCAGTCGACGCGCGGCTCAGTGGTTCCCTGGGTGGTGGAAGTCGGCAAGTTCGGCGAAGCGCAGGTTGTCGCTCCGGCCGTTGCCGACTATCGGCCGACCGATCCGCAGATCGCCTGGCATCTGGCCCGCTTCATCGAACAGGTCAGAGGCATTCCGGCCGACCCGGTCATCGTCCGCCAAAACTGGCTGCGCGCCTACGACTACACCACAGACCGCGGCGCCATTTCCCTCAATGATTACGCCCGGTTGAACGACCCTTTTGCCAAATTGGGCAAACTCCAGATCGCCATCGAGGTTTCCAGCGTCATCCGTGCTACGCCCGATTCCTTTCGCGTCGCCTGGATCGAGCGCCGTTACGAGAATGGCAACCTGGCCGGCACGGAGCGCTGGACCGCAATCCTCACAATCGTGATTCAGCAACCCCGCGACGCTGACCGGCTCAAAGCCAATCCGCTTGGCGTCTATGTCAACGCCATCAGCTGGTCGAAGGAGTTTTCATGATGGGTGCAGCACCAACAAGAACATCGGCGAGACCGGCCACGCGCAATGCGCCCAAGGCACGTAGGCTTGCCCTGACACTGCTGTCGGCAACGGCGCTCGCCGGCTGTGCATCGAAGAAATACATTCCGCCGGAAATCGCCTACGACGATGCGGTGTCTGCGGTGCGCAGGGTCGAGCCGCCTGGTCCGGTCAAAGTGGTGGAAGTGCCGAAACCGCTTCCGCTGCCTGGTCAGTTGAAACCAGTCGACGCTACGAAGGTGAAGCCGGAGCCGACCGATCCGAAGCAGCGTATCAGCCAGGCGAACGAGGCAGCAAGGATGCAGCCGGTTCGCGACGGGTTCGTCAATGCCATCCAGCTCTATCCCTGGAGTGAGGGCGCGCTCTACCAGATCTATGCCGCGCCCGGCCAGGTCACCGACATCGCCTTGCAGCCCGGCGAGCAGCTTGTCGGCTCCGGGCCTGTGGCCGCCGGCGACACGGTGCGCTGGATCATCGGCGATACGCAAAGTGGGGCAGGGGAGCGCCAGCAGGTCCATATTCTTGTGAAGCCGACACGGCCGGATCTGCAGACCAATCTCGTCATCAACAGCGACCGCCGCACCTATCATCTCGAGCTGCGCTCGACCGAAAAGACCTACATGGCTTCGGTCTCCTGGCAGTACCCGCAGGACCAGCTGATTGCGCTGCGGCGCCAGAACGCGCAGGCTTCCGCCGCACAGCCGGTCGCGTCCGGCGTCGACATCCAGAAACTGAATTTCCGCTATCGCATCGAAGGCGACATGGCGCCCTGGCGGCCGCTTCGCGCCTTCGATGACGGTGCAAAAGTCTACATCGAGTTCCCGTCTGGCATAGGGCAAGGTGAAATGCCGCCACTCTTTGTCATCGGCCCATCGGGCGGCTCGGAGCTGGTCAACTACCGTGCTCGCCAGAACTACTACGTCGTTGATCGGCTGTTTGCCGCCGCTGAATTGAGGCTCGGCGACAAAACAAGCGAAAAGCGCGTCCGCATCGTGCGTACGGACGGCAAACGAACCTCGCCCAGCACGAGGCTGTTCCGATGAGCGACCCTGCAAATGCACCCAACCAGGACATTCGAGCGGAACTGCGCCTTCGGCCCGAACCGGCCAGGGTCACGCGACTGTCGCGCAAGGTGCTGATAGGCGTTGGTGGAGTTGCCAGCGCTGCGATCCTCGGCACGTTGATTTGGGCGCTCGACACCAGACAGCGCGGAACCGAACAGCCGTCCGAGCTCTTCACCACCGAAAACCGCTCAACGGCCGACGGGCTACAGAAGCTGCCGAAGGACTATGCCGGTGTTCCGCAACTCGGCCCCGCGCTGCCTGGCGATTTGGGCCGGCCGATCTTGCGCGCGCAGGAGCGCGGCCAGCCGATTGGGGCGTCCAACGTCAGTGGCCCGCGCGCCGATCCGGAGGAGCAGCGCCGACTGGCCGAGATCGAGGCCGCACGCGTGGCGAAGCTCTTCACCGATACGAACACGAGACCTGGTCCCACACGACAGGAGGCTGGCAGCAGGGTCATCGGACCGGACACCCAATCTGGTCTGACTCCGCCGCTTGGGCCGCCACCGATCGATCCTGGCGCCGCGCAAAACGTGCAGGATCGCAAGCTGGCCTTCGTCAATGCCGAGCCAGACCGTCGCACAATCAGCCCCAATCGGCTCGCCGAGAAGGCCTCGCCCTACGTGGTGCAAGCCGGCAGCGTCATTCCAGCTGCCCTTATCACCGGCATCCGCTCCGACCTGCCCGGCGAGATCACCGCTCAGGTCACGGAAAATGTCTACGACAGCCCAACCGGCTCATACCTTCTGATCCCGCAGGGTGCGCGGCTGATCGGCCAGTATGACAGCCAGGTCGCGTTCGGTCAGTCGCGCGTGCTGCTGGTCTGGAACCGGCTGATCATGCCCGATGGCACATCGATCGTGCTGGAGCGCCAGCAGGGCGCAGACACGCAAGGGTTTTCTGGCCTTGAAGACGAAGTTGACCATCATTGGGGCCAGATGTTCCGGGCCGCAGCGCTCTCGACATTGCTGGGCATTGGGACATCGCTCGGGTCCAGCGACGACGAAAGCGAAATCGCCAAGGCCATCCGCGAAAGCGCGCAGGACTCGGCCTCCGATATTGGCCAGCAGATCGTGCGCAATCAGCTCAACGTGCAGCCGACGCTCACGGTGCGGCCCGGTTTTCCGGTTCGCGTGATTGTCAATCGCGACCTTGTTCTTGTGCCTTACGGCAAGTCAAAGGGTCCGTCATGACCAAGCTGAAACGCTCCGCCATTCCCGATAACCGTCCGGTCAAGATCACCGTCGAACTGCCTGCCGCCGTTCATCGCGACCTCGTCGCCTACGCAGATTATCTGAACAGGCAACATGTCTTTGTCTCACAAGCAGGAGGTGAACAATGCCAGATCTGAGGCTCGGTCGGCTGCCGAAGGTTGGCGTCGTCCGCATGACCATCATCCTGCCGGAGCCTCTCAAGGAGGAACTCGATCAGTACGCGGCCGAGCACAGCCGGCTCTATGAACCCGTGGACACCGCTGCCCTGATTCCGCACATGCTGGAGGCCTTCGTCGGTTCGGATCGCGGTTGGCGCAGTCGTAAGGCGAAGGCCGGCCGTGCCCGCCAAAGAGGGGCGTCTCCGGCCAGCAGCACGACGCGAAGCGGTGCTGAAGGTGATGGCTCCGCCTGAAGCTGTCCCAGTGGCTTTACCCTAAGCGGAATGCCGGTTCCGACCCTAAGCGGAAGCTCGCTTGCTCCGGGCCAATTCACGGCCATCACCCGAAGCCGTCATCCAGTTGGTCGAGGCTGTGGGTTGGCAATGGGGTGGCGATGGGGTGGTAAGGGACGTTCGGCGGAGATGGGTTACACGCCAGGGACGCTTCGGAACAGACGGCGAATATTCGTTCCCTCCTTCCCTGAGCTTCGAAGTTTGTCGCTGCCTCCCCGGCTTTTATCGTGCTATGCTGTTAGTGGCCTTCCTGGAAGGGAAACGGAAATGTCCGGCATGTCAGCGTTGACGCGGACTTTCATTGCCGCTGTTCTTGTCGGCTGCGCGCTCGTCGTGTCGTCTGCCATCGGAGCGGGAGTTACCGAGGATGTCGCGACGGGAACGCGACTCGCGGAATTGCTCCGTGCGGGGCGACGTATCATATCGAACTACCAGACGCTCATCAATGATCCTGCTGTTGGCGACAAGCACCTCGACGGTGAGCGCATTACGAGAGAGGCCATCGCCGAATACTCAAAACACATCGGCAACGACCCGCTTTCCGGCGAATTGACCGAGCGCGACCGGCGTCTGCTTGAAGTCCAGATTGAGGCGATGCGAGAGGTGGTGGACGAACAGCAAGATAACATCAACCGCGCGGGAATCGCTTTCAAGGGCTTCGTGCCAGCCGTGTTTGCGCGTCTGATGAATGACAAGTTCGTCGCCAAGGCCGGCAACGAAGCTCGGGTGCGCGTGACTGCGCCAGAGCAACTCGTGCGCAACCGCAAATCGCTTCCGGACGCCTGGGAAGCACAGATCATCGAAAAGGTCTTGGTGGATCCGCAGAGAGCGAAGGGAGAAGCCTACACGGACGTCACAGAGGCGGATGGACGCCCGGCATTTCGAATGCTGCTGCCCGAATACTATACCGGCTCGTGTCTTTCCTGTCACGGCGAGCCGAAGGGCGAGATCGACGTGACAGGATATCCAAAGGAGGGCGGCAAAGCGGGCGATCTGGGAGGCGCGATCAGCATCGTCTTGTTCAAATGAGCGCTTTGGAACAATCACCGCACCAAGTGGAAGCCGTATCGGCGCCGGCGAGGCCACTTGCGCGTAGCTTCGCCAATCTACCGATTTCGGCCCGCATAGCTGCGCTGACAGCGGCCGGCCTTGTCAGCCTCATCGTATCGTCCATCTTTCTCACCCAGGCACTTTATCGCAGTGCAGATCGAACCGCGGAGACCAAGGCATTTTTCGACGTCGCGTCCACTGCGGCTGCGGCCCACGTAACATTCGGCGAATTGCGATACTGGCTGACTGATTTGTCGGTTAGCTTGTTGATGAATTCTCAGCGCAATGCCGAGCAGGCGCGCGAGCGACTGCTGGCACATCTGGACCGCCTTTCGAAATCATCACCGGATGCGGTCAGGGAAATCCGCGTTGAGATCGATGCCTATGTCAAAACGGCGTTACGAGCGGCAGACAGCTATACTCAAGACAACCGCATCATCGGCAACACTCTCCTCGCCGAGGCGCGCACCCACAGCGCAAATGTGGATGCCGCGCTTAACAAACTCGTCGAACGAGCGAGCGCCGAGGCAGAAGCCGCTCGCAACGAGGTCGTAACGGAAACCCAGAAAACGGCGACGACCGCTGCCGTGCTGGTGGCCATCGTGGTGATGATCGGGTCGCTTCTCACCATCCTTGTTCTTCGCTCGATCGTCGGCCCGTTGCGGCGCTTGAACCGGGTGATCGGAAATCTGACGGAAGGACGCTACGACGTCGAAATACAGGCAGAGGGAGGCGACGAGCTCGGCGCGATGGCGCGGACGCTTCGGCTTTTCCGGGCGAGCGCAATTGAAAAGCAAAGACTGGAAGATGAGGCGGAGCGGCAAAGACGGACGATCGCAGCGGCACTCGAGGCGATTTCTGACGGATTTGTCCTGTTCGATTCGGAGGACAAGGTCCTTCTTGCCAACAGCAAATACTGCGAAATCTTTCCCGGCAATGAGCGAGCTACTCTTCCTGGGCAAAGCCTTCAGGATATTCTGAAAGGACGCTTGGCGAGCGGGCACGTCGACCTTGAGGGCGCGTCGCCGGAGGAATGGATTGCGGAGAGGCTGCGCATCCAGAAGGATCCGGCAGGCTTCGTCCACGAGGGTCGCTTCGGAGAACGCTGGGTCCGCGTCAGCAAACGAAAGACCCCTGACGGCGGGACCGTCGCCGTTTACACCGACATCACGGAACTGAAGCAGAGAGAGGTCGAACTCGAGCGGGCCAAGAGCCATGCTGAAGCGGCAAATGAGGCCAAGAGCAGCTTCCTCGCGTCCATGAGCCACGAGCTACGCACTCCATTGAACGCGATCATTGGCTACAGCGAGATGCTGATCGAAGAGGCGAGTGACGAGCAAATGAACGAGTTTGTCCCAGATGTGGAAAAGATCGCAGGGGCCGGTCGCCATCTCCTCGCGCTCATCAACGACATCCTCGATCTGTCGAAGATCGAGGCAAATAAGATGGAAAATTTCCTGGAGACTTTCGACGTCGCCGACTTGTTGCGCGATGTCCAGGCCACAGTAGCGCCACTGATGGCGAAAAACAGAAACAGTTTCGTGCTGGACCTCGCGGGAGACCTTGGGAAAATGCATTCGGACCAGACGAAGTTGCGTCATAACCTCTTCAATCTACTCAGTAACGCGGCCAAGTTCACCGAAGTGGGCCGTGTAACGCTGGCGGTTCGACGCAACAGGACATCGGATGGCGACTGGCTAATATTCGTAGTGTCTGACACCGGGATCGGGATGACGCCAGAGCAACAAGAACGGCTCTTTGACGCTTTTACGCAGGCAGACGCGTCCACCACTCGCAACTATGGCGGAACGGGATTGGGCCTTAGCATAACCCGGAGTTTCTGCCGAATGATCGGAGGCGTTGTAACGGTCAAGAGCGAGTTCGGAAAAGGCTCGACCTTCACAATGGAGATTCCAGCCGAGTGCAACGAGGAATCTAGCGAGCAGCGACTCGCCGAACCGCTGTCGTCCAGGGCGTCGGACAAGGCGGTTCTGATCATCGATGACGAGCCTGCCGCCCGAACCCTTATCGCCAGGGCCTTGGCAGAAGCGGGACTGGCGTCGATCGAAGCAGCAAGCGGCGAGGAAGGAATAGCCGCTGCGCGAGCGCATCGCCCTGTCGCAATCGTTCTCGACATTATCATGCCGCATCAGGACGGCTGGTCAGTGCTGCGCTCGCTGAAGAGCGACAAGGAGCTCTGCGAGATTCCAGTAATCCTTGCGACGATACTTGCAGATCGCGAACTCGGCCTCTCACTCGGTGCGGTCGAATACCTAACGAAGCCGATCGACACGCGGAAGCTTGTTCGAACGATAGAGGCTTGCGGCAGTGGCAACCGCGATGTGCTTGTTATTGATGACGATCAAGCCTCGCGCGATTTCCTTCGGCGTATTCTGGTCAAGAAGGATTGGCGGGTTCACGAGGCAAGCGATGGCCTGCGCGGCCTCAAGCTGATGAAGCGGTTGTTGCCGCGTCTGGTCCTGCTTGATCTGCTGATGCCCGAAATGGACGGATTCGAGACCTTGAATGAGATGCAGCAGGTGCCCGAGCTGCAGAACATTCCGGTCGTCGTCGTGACTTCCAAGGATTTGTCGGCGGACGAGCTCAAATGGCTTCGCGACAGGGCGGTCGCGGTTGTGACCAAGGGCGCAAACAGTCGGTCTCAGTTGGTCGAGGCCCTCGAGCGCCAGATATTCCCACTTGGATCGACAGGTGCCAGCATTGCCGATCCCGGAACCGCCCCCATGGCTGAAGGAAGCCGAGGATGACGAGGATCCTTCTCGTAGAAGACAACGAATTGAATCGCGACATGCTCTCGCGGCGGTTGTCGCGGCGTGGGTTCGAAGTCCTGATTGCGGAAAACGGACAGTCGGGCGTGGAACTCACCGTTTCGGAAAGGCCGGATCTCATCCTCATGGATATGAGCTTGCCGGTCATGGACGGGTGGGAGGCGACCCGGCGGATCAAGGCTGATCCGGCCACCTCCGGGATCCCGATCATTGCGCTTTCTGCGCACGCGATGGCCAGCGATCGCGAAATGGCGCTCGAGGCCGGCTGCGATGACTACGATAGCAAGCCGGTGGACCTGTCGCGACTTGTCCAGAAAATTGAACAATTGCTCGCCGGGGATCGATGAGGCCCAGGCCGACGGTTTGAAAACATGACTGCCAAGAACAAGTTCCAACGCCATGCGATCGCCGTCCATCTGGCACAGCAGCTCGCCGGACCGGCGCGGGCAATCTCAGGATTTCAGGAGTTGCTGACCGAACAGGTGCAGGATCTCGGTCTGGTCCACATGACACCGGATCTGGAGAAGGTCAGCGCCGCTGCTTGCGAATTGAATGGCCTGATCGACAGCTTGATCTATGGCAAAGCCGACAATCAGAACCGGGCAGGGGTCGAGATCGAGGCGAAACTGCGCCACGACTTGCGAACGCCGCTCAACGCGATCATCGGCTATTCCGAAATGATTCGTGAAGAAGCCGAAGAATTGCACGAATACGCGCTGGAAGAGGATGTCAGGGTGATGCTCGCCGCGGCGGCCGAGTTGTTGGCGCATGTCGATGCAATCGCCGGCCTCTCGCGCGCACCCGACAGCGAGGAACCGCGGACCACGGATCAGGCTGAGATCGATGCGGCAGGACTCGAACGGGCACTGATCAAGACGGAGCACCCCGTAAGCTCCGGCTGTGGCCGCATACTTGTCGTCGACGACATCAGCAGTAACCGCGGTCTCCTGTCCCGCCGCTTGCAACGTGACGGTCATCAGGTAGTCACTGCCGAGTCCGGTCTGTCAGCGCTGGCTCACCTTGCGGAACACGAGTTCGACCTGGTTCTGCTGGACCTCCTGATGCCGGACATGAACGGCATCGAGGTGCTCTCACGATTGAAAGCGGAGCGCCGATGGCGGCATATCCCTGTCATCATGATATCGGGGTTGGACGAAGTGGACGCAGTGGTCCGCTGCATCGAGGCGGGGGCCGACGATTACTTGCCTAAACCTTTCAATCCAGTCCTGCTGCGCGCCCGGATCAACTCGAGTTTGGAGAAGAAGCGTTGGCTTGACCGCGAGCACCAGTATCTTCAGCGGATCGAGGTGGAGAAGGGGCGGGCTGACTCGCTTCTTCATGCGATCCTGCCCGGTCAGATCGTGGCACGGCTGCATCGGGGCGAAGAGTTCATTGCCGACCGGTTCGATGAAGTGACCATTCTTTTTGCCGATATTGTCGGTTTCTCGAGCATAGCGGCAAGGTTGCCGCCGTCGGACCTGATCAAGCGCCTCGACAGGCTATTCGGCACGTTCGACGTCTTGGCGGAGAAGCATTCCGTCGAGAAAATCAAGACCATCGGAGACGCCTATATGGCTGCGAGCGGTGTTCCCGAACCGGCAGCTGACCATGCCGACAGGATCGTGGCACTCGGGAAATCCATGCTGGACGCGTTGAAGCCCTTAGCTTGGGGCAACGATAGTTTTCGGATCCGCATTGGCGTGCACACGGGACCGGTGACCGCGGGCCTGATCGGCCGGCATCGGTTCGTCTACGACCTCTGGGGCGAGACCGTGAATATTGCAAGCCGGCTCGAGTCCCAGGGCGTGGCCGACCGCATGCAAATCTCGGAGGCAACCAAGCAGGCCCTGCGCACCTCCTGGAAGCTCGAACCGCGCTGTAATCTAGAACTGGCAGGTGTCGGCAGGATCGAAACCTATCTCGTTCAACACTGATCGGAACAATGTCTGACTGCCCTTAGGGAAATTTCGCGAAGCGATGCTCTGTGCTCGGACCGCCGGCGCTCCGCAGCGTGGCATCGAAAGTGGCCCCTGGCCAGTGCAAGCACTGGGGTTAGCCCTGTGACGAGGGCTACATCGCCACACCTGCTACCCGAGATGAGATAGTGGGTTTGAGGAGCGCTACCGCCTTTCGGCTTCGGCTATTCCAACACGGCATGCGTTGACGGAAGGGAGAGTGTGAGTTTGAAGACGCAGACTTCTCAGTGGCACTCCGTCTGGCTTCAACCTGAAAATGTCTCAATCGATCAACGCTCAGCAGTGAGATTCGCTGCAAGTGGTCTTCAAGACAGTCAACTGTCAGCGGCAAGCTGGGTCTCGAGATCGCCTTCTGAATTCGATATCAGGCGAGAGAACACTCGTTAGTCCGAATTGGCGGGCGCGGAGGAATACTGGTTTTTGCCTGTTGCCCTTGCTCGGCCCCGCCAATGCGATCCGTCGGGAAGTTTAGCCGATAATTCGCCTTGAGTCAGTGCGGCGACAAGTAGAGAGCAATCGAGTTCCTCAAGGAACGGAACCTTCAGGTCACTCTGAGCTGCCATCCGAAGCGATCTCAATCTTGCTGTCTTTTCGCTACGTTCGGCATGCTCAGCCTCGGCAATGACTTTCGCGGAGCGAATAAGCTTTCTATTTTCCAGCCAACACATGTGTTCGATCCTGCGAAATTTCTTCTTGGAGCTTGCCGCAGCTTTTCCGCGCGGATTTGCGCGACGATCAGCCCAGTTCGGATCCAATCCCGTTTTTCTGCTCGCCAAGCCTTCTCTGGCGCCAATACGTCGTCTTGCCCTCTCTCTTCGAGGTTGTCGCCCTTCATTGTAATGAATCCGGTTGATTGGTGATGGTGCCGCTCCCGCCACACGGTGCGGGCCGTCGGCTGGCAATAGCGGTCGGGCCTAATCGAAGTCTCGCAGACAGTTCCTATTCGCGCTAAATGACACGAAGGATCTTCAGCCCGGATAGAGCCTCGCTCACCGGAGGCCGCAGTTCTAGCTGTTGACGAACGCCATCAGCAATTCCGGTTCGGGTACGGGCGCCCGTACTACATTCAATTGACCTCGGTACCGGCGTTCGCCGGCCCCGATTACAAAGCCGCTGGCGATCGGTACTTCGCCGTTGGCGTCGAGTTGGGCAAAAATGTCGGCGACAGGGAGATCCAGCGCCAGCTTGAGATCTAGTCGTGCATCATTGTTTGGTCCGATCGGCAACTGACGCTTGACGAATTGCTGGAACGAAGCATTGAAAGTCAGGATCTTCTTCGATGACGCCAAGGCAAAAGCGGGCGAGGGGCAGGCAAGCAATATGGCATTGATCGTCCTGATCGATGCAAGCTTCCGCAGGGCCATGTTTTGATCCGCCAGCCCGTGTATGCAAGCCACCCGAATCGCCGATGTCAGGTTACCAGTCTTGGTCGGGCTGTCGGCGATCTCCTCGATCAGCATGCCGATTGTGCATTTCCTACTTTCAGCCATCTGCTTCAGAGATATCCAGAAAGCCTTTTCCAGACGAATGCCGCGGCGTATGCCGCCACGCGCGACGACCCGGAATTCCAGCCCGAAATCCTCTTTTGTGATCGTTAGAAGCAGCCGATCACGATTGATGGGAGGAGAGGTGGCGCTAGCGCTCACTCATGGTCTCCTGACGCGCCTTGTTGATCGGCTTTAAAAGGTAACTCAGAATCGCCTTGCGTCTTGATGTCTACTGAGCACATTATGCCCGGGATGGTTGAATAAGTCTCGCCATCCCTCGCGAGCGTCGATTTGTCCGCCGCGACACGAACCTGGTAAAAGGCTCCCCCGTTTTTCTGATCGACCAAACTGTCGGCGATCATGCTAGAGACCTTGCCTTCGATGCCGCCGAAGATCGAGAAGTCATAAGTGGTGACCTTTATCAGCGCCTCGCGGTGGTCGGGACGAATAGACGACATCGCGTAGCGAGACCCACACTTCGATCAGCAAGGTTTCGTGGGTTGGCACGATGTCAGCCACGAGCAGCAGGCTGGACGAAGGCACCGACGTCCACCCGACAAAAACGACGAAAAGCGCTCCCAGAACGAATATGGACGCCGACCCTCAAAGCGGCGGACGATCTTCTCTGGCAAGCATTCTCCACGCCCCCTTACCCCGCTTCTAATCGATCTTGCGGTAATAGACCTTGCCGTCAGGCTGCTCTATGCGCCGGTAGGAGGAGCTTGGGGCAGGGGGCACCGCTGCTGCGATCTTCCTTTTGGGCGGGCGTGGTGCTTCGACGATACTGCGTTCGGTCGCTTCTTCACCATCGAGATCGCTGACCGGCTCCGCCGTGGCGCTGGTCGTCTCAACAAAAGGCTCCGCCACGGTAGAAACGTCGTCGTTGACCAGCGGCAAGTTCTGTTCTATCCGAGCAATGCTGCCGTTGATCTGGCTGAAGCTACCCTGCAGTTGATTGTCCAGTTTTTCGAACCGGCTTTGAAAGCCGTTATTGACCATGTCGAGCCGGGCCGCAATCCGTTGCTCGAACGATCCGAGCTGTTCCAGCCTCCCTTCGACAGAGCGCAGATCGTTGAT
Source organism: Mesorhizobium sp. M1365 (assembly GCF_040317865.1). NCBI lineage: Bacteria > Pseudomonadati > Pseudomonadota > Alphaproteobacteria > Hyphomicrobiales > Phyllobacteriaceae > Mesorhizobium > Mesorhizobium sp. M1365. The sequence continues at coordinate 13,154 of NZ_JAMYLG010000047.1, read as the reverse complement.
GCCGCGGAAGAGATAGACCGCGGCTATTAAATTTGCGGCTGTGATCAGCAAGGTGCCTGCAGCAACAACCCCGATCATCCTGGCATTGCTCGGTTTCCCAGCGACAGCTTGCTCTATAGCTTGGGTCGCCGGCCCAATGCCGATCGCCGGCATGTCCGGGTCGCTAATCATCGTCATTGGACCACCACCTTTGCACCGACCGAGACGCGCCTGAAAAGATCGATCACATCGGTGTTGGTAAGACGAAAGCATCCCGATGTGCCGTCGAAGCCAACGCCTGAAGGGTCGTTGGTGCCGTGTATGCGATAAAGCGTGTCGTGCCCGTCTCGGGATAAGTAGAGCGCCCGTGCGCCGAGCGGATTGTAGGGACCGGCCGGCACCATCTCCGGCAGCTCCGGCTGGCGCGCGCGCATTTCTCTCGGTGGGCGCCATTCCGGCCATTCGGTCTTCGCCCCCACTTCCACGGTGCCGGTCCAGCCAAATCCGTCACGCCCGACGCTGATTTGATAGCGCAGCGCCTCACCCTCTCGGGTCACAAGATAGAGCGCCTTCTCCTGCTTGCGGATAATGATCGTGCCCGGCTGTTCCGCGGTTTGGAAAAAAACGAACTTGCGCAGGCTGGGGCCCATGGCTGGCAGCGGCGGCTGGTCCGATAGCCCGGATCGGGCATGGGCGCAGTCCCAGGACGATGCCGCCAATGCCAGGCCCATGATGCAGGCGCCCGCAAGCGTTGGAACGAAGCGATATCTAAGTGTCATCGAGCCGCTCTTTGAACATCCGCTTCAGATCCTTGTTGAAGCGTGCCCGCCCGTCCACTTCGGAAGGCATGATGGCTCGGTTCAGCGCATCGGTCAGCAGCGCATTGTCCAAGGCAACCGATTTGATGTGCGGTGCCTTGAATATCTTTTCGAGTTCGCCGCGCGAAAAGTGATTGCCGAACCATTTGCTCTTGTGCTTGTTGGCGACCAGCGTGATGTTCACCGAATTGCCGCGCAAATCGCGGATCTTCTTGTAGAGCCGCTTGCCCTGCCGCAGCGAGGCGACGTTGAGCTCGAACACGATGAAGATCGCGTCGCTCGTGGAAAGCACAGGATTCTGCCAGGGAGTTTCGATGTTGGGCAGGTCGATGACGATGTCATCGAAGCGATAGGCGACGAGGTCCAGCAGCCGGAACACGAAATCTGCGCCCTGCGGCTCGAATGGCAGTTGCGGCCTTTCGAAGGCGTACAGCGTCAGGCCGGACGGGCGCGAGAGCTTGATGACATCCATCAGTTCGACATCGAGCCGTTCCGGCTGGCCGATGATGCCGGCAAGGTCGAACTGGTTGAAGAGGTTGAGATAGGCGCCACAATTGGCGCTTTGGAAATCGAGGTCGACGAGGCAGGTCGAAGCTGCACGTTCGGTGGATTTCGAGGCCAGGAACTCCGCCGCTGATAAAGCGAGCGTCGTAGCGCCGGCGCCGCCGCTAGCGCCGATAAAGGTGATGATGCGGCTCTTGGTGCCCTGGTTGCCGGTGTCGTGGAAGGTGACCGCGTTCAGAAGCTCCTTGGCGTCAAGTGGTTTGTGCAGCCAGTCCGAGGCGTTCATTCGCACCAGGATGCGCGTCTGTTCAGAGGTCAGTTCGTCGGAAACCGCAATCAGCGGCACGGCCGCCCACAGGGCGCGCCCTTCGATAATGCCAGGCTTGCCAAGCAGCTCGCCATTGGCAAGGTCGAGGATTACGATGCCCGGCCGCGTGTCGGGGGTCGGGCCTTTGAGAAAATCATCCGTTTCGGAAATCCGGACGTCATAGATCGCCAGCGCATCGAGCCGCGTCGCCACGTCATGCTTGAACTGCGAATCAGACGAGAACAGGGCGACCTGCTTTCGTTTGGTTGGGAGAACCTTCGTGTTGATGGCGTTCATGGTGATGTGCTCTTCAGGTCTTCGCCCGTAACCGTGCTTAGCATGGACGGCATGGTGAGGTTCGCAAAGCCCATCAGCCCTTGCAGAAAGAAGAACTGAAAGGTCACGTTTTGAAGACTTACGGTGATTGTTGGCACCGGTCCGCCCAGCCGGGTCTGATAGCTCAAGCCAGTGGCGCTGTAGGTGACCACCACGTTATCGCGGCGCAAGCGCGGAAAGAAATGGCACATCCCGGGCCGTTGATTTGCTGCGAGTGGGGGACAGGCATCATCGTTGGTGTTTGCCGTGTCCCCGCGGAAGATACGGCTGAAGTTGGCGGCATTGAATGTGCCGCCGTTGGTGCAAGCTCCTGTGCCAGCAGTATATCTGCAGACGAAGGGGCCATATGCCGCGGCAACGACTGGCGCACCCGGCGTCGTCGTCGGCGCCGCAGTTGCAAGGGCCGTCGCAATTGGGTCTGAAATCGAGGCCAGCCGGGCGCCGAGTTGGACCGCCTTGGTAGCAGCGTTCCATTGGTAGAAGGCGTGACCGAAATCGATGAAACCGAGGACAAGGGCAAACAGCAGCGTCGAAACGATGGTCATTTCGACCATCGCCGCGCCGTCGTCCGAATCCGCAAAACGCTTGAACATGGTCAGAACCGGATCAGCCGCTCCTCGTGAGAGCCGTTCAACGTGATCGGGCCGATGCCGATGATCGATAGCATGCCGACCCCGCCGTACGCCAAGGTACCCGCAGCCCTGACGATACAGACCTGCGCGGTGGTTGATCGATATTGCGCGACGCCGGCAACCACAGCGTCATGGCAGGAACCGGAGGCGGCGATTGTCACCGTCACATTCGATTTCTGCCAGCCGCTGACGCGTGCACTGCCTGTTCCCGCGGCATTGCCGAACACAGCGATGTTTGCAGCGATGTCGGCGCAGTTGATCGCCGCAAGCCCGGCTTGTGTATACAATTGGCTGTTGCAGCGCGCGGCGAAGCGGCTTGCATCTGAAAGTCCGGCCTCCATCAAGAGTTTTTCGTGAATCAGATTGCCGAACTCGAACACGCCACCCGCCAAAATCAGCATCAGCGGCGTGATCAGCGTCATTTCGATGAGCACTGCACCGCGTTGATCGCATCGAAATCTATCGAGATGACGCAATAGCATTCCAGTCATCGCCATCACCGGTAAAGCTGAGCTTCGTCGCGGAGGAAATTGTCTAGCGTGCCCTGGCCGCCACCCCCAGTAATGTCTACCAATTCAACCATCACGGATGCGTCTTCCGATGGCGACTTAACCGGTTCAGTCAGTAAAAAGCTTCCAAAAGCTTCCACCGGCAGATCCGTGCTGTGGCCTGACAGATCGCTGCCGGCAGCGCGGAGTGCATTGCAGTTCAGGATCGCACCGTAAATCAACCGACGGTCAACCGTCGTGACAAGGGGTTGGCAAGTTGCCGACGGGGTTCCGATCTCTCCACCAGTCGACGCCATGCCTACCAACCCGGCTGATATCTCGTAACGGTAGACCTGATAGCGCGTCGGCTTGGTCGTATTCCATGAAGATGGGTAGGCAGCGGAACCAAAGTTGGTGCTCCAGTAACCAGAGAAATTCCAATTTCCATCGCCCATTCGGCCGCCGAGGTATGGAGTGGTCGCGTCGCGTGGAAGGCCCATTGTTCCAGCTTGGGTGAATGAAAGTTGGTTCATGGAAGGACATTGGTTTGCGCTTCCTCGGGTCTTGATTGCCCCTTTGCGGACGTTCGCGGCTGGACCGTATTCAGCACTATTGAAATGGTTGCCGCTGGCTGCAATGCCGAAACGAACATTGAAGGCGTCTTGCACTGGGCCGGCGTTCTGGCCAGTTTTCGTGCTAACGTTGGCGGAACTGTAGCAACCAATCGGCCTTGATGTTGCAATCGTCTGAGCGAGGGCTTGAGCACCGTTCCCCACACCGGCCGGAGGTTCGAGGAAGCCGAAGTTACCAGGGCCAGCGGCAGCCCCATTTCCGACCTTCCTCAGTTCGATCAGTCGACGATGTACAGCCGGGTTGGAGACGGCCTGCTCAAGTGTGAATCCGCCCGCTGCATTCGTGCCGTTCACCGTCTCGTAAGGGTTGCACATAAAGACCGGCGTGAAATCGCACACGCCGGAAGTGAAGCCCGCCACAGCGACTGCGCCGACATTGAAATTGTTGCTGGCGCTGGATGACAAGAAGGAAGCCGGGAAGATTGCAGCAAACCCGACCGGGGCTACAGTGACTTCAACAAAACGGGCAAGTTTGGCGTCATTCAGCTCGTCGGTGATCACATTGGCCGGCACAATCGGGAGATTGTCGGTGGCCGGCAATGAGCGAAGATATCGGCGGGTCACTCCGGCGGAAGCGAGCGTTTGAGGAGGGCCGGCGGTCGAGAAGGTGTATCGATTGCGTACCAGCGTGGCGATCGCCCTATCAGCACGGCTGATGGAGTCCGACGTCCCATCCAGCTCAGCCGCGCCTGCCAGGGCAAACGCATCAGCCCCCTTCTGCAGATCGTTATGCAGATTGTTGAGCCGGCTCATGTCGATCACCAGCAGAGAAAATCCGATGATCGCCGGCAGCATGACGCTTACCAGTATCAGCGCTATTCCCCTCTGATCGTGCCAGAACGCGCGAATAATACGCAGCATGGCCTTGCTCTTTTTGCTCCTGGACGCCAGGATTCCTTGTTTACCTGACGCGCTGATCCTTCTGTTCAATCCGCCGTGTCTTGCGGCGTCCCGACATTGACCGTGATGGCCGGCGGCGGCGGTGGTGGCGGTGGGAACTTGTAACTCTGGGCAAGAGCAGCAGCGCGTGCGCCATCCCCTTCAATAGCGGTCTTTTTCGACGCCGGATTGAGCGGATCGACTGTCTGCAGAAGCGAATTGTATTTCTGGGTGTCGCCTGCGGCCAGTGTCACCGTGTCGTAGCGGTTTAGATAGTCGGCGCAGCCCGTCAGCCCGCTGGCACACAAAAGCATGATCAACATCCTATTTCTTGACATAGATCATTTTGTCCTTGGATTTCAGGTCGAGCATGTGGCCATAGGGGCCGACGACGCCTTCGCCCAGTTCATATTTGCGCACCATGTCCTTGGTTACTTCCAGTTGGCCGAGCACGAAAAATTCCGGGTCGTTGGCCGGCCGTGTCTTGTCGAATGGGGTCGCCAGTTGCTCGCCGGGTTTCACCGGGCGCACGATGTGCGGGGTGACGATGACGACCAGTTCGGTCTCTTCCTTCTGATTGCTTGAATTGTGGAACAGCGCGCCGACGATCGGCACTTGGCCCAGCCATGGCACCTGCCTCTGGATTTTGGTATTCTTGCTGGACAAGAGCCCGCCGACGGCGAAACTCTGGCCGTCGCGCAACTCGACGACGGTCGCCAGCTTGCGGGTGGTGAAGATCGGGTCGCCAGCCGGCGTGAAGCCGTTCAGGTCGCTTACCTCCGGCGCTAGCTTGATATGGATCTTGTCGTCGTTGAGCACGATCGGCGTGAACTGCAGATTCACGCCGAACTGCTTGTACACAATGTTGATCTGGCCGTCGCTGTCGAGGCTGCGGATGGGCACTTCACCGCCGGCGTTGAAGCTGGCCGGCTCGCCGGAAAGCGTGGTGAGATTGGGCTCGGCCAACATGCGCACGACACCCTTTGCCTCAAGCGCCTCGATGATCAGATCGACCTTGATGTTGCTGTCGATGACGCGAGTGATCAGCGCCGCGAACGGATTGGTGTTCGAGAGCAGGCCAGTGAGCAGACCGCCCGGTCCGAGCACAACGTTATCTTCATCGACGGCGGCAATGCCCGTTCCAGTTCGGGTCGTTCCGCTGTTGTTCGTGCTCCTGATCGACACACCAAGGTCGCGACCGGCATTGCGCTTGGCCTCGAGCACGCGCACTTCCAGATTCACTTGCTGGCTGTCATCAACGGTAACGGCATTGATAATCGCGTCGGGACCGTATTGCTGGGCCACTTCCAGGATCGACGCCAGCGTCGCGCCGTCTTTCACATGCCCGCCGAGCCGGACCTTGCCATTGACCGAGCCGATATCGATCCGCGATCTGGGCGCTACCTGCCGAATTGCTTGCGCCATATCGTTGACGTCGACGCCGACCTCGATCTGGATTACGCCAAGCGAGCGCTTGTCTTCGGAAAAGAGATTGACGGTTGTGGTACCGGCGCCCTTGGCAATGACGTAGAGCGTCTTGTCCGTCATCGGCTGGGCATCTGCGATCTTCTCGTCGGCGACGACGATATCGCCAAGAGTGGCATTCACCTCAATCGTCAGCGATTGCGACATGGGCAGGAAGACACGATGGACCTTGGGGTTCGACACGTCGATACGGCGATCGGCTGCCGTAGCCTCAAGGCCGATCGGCAGTAATATCACCGAACAGGCCAGCGCGGCGGCTGCCAGTGTTTCCCGGACCGTTCGCATCTACATTCCCCCCTTTGGCGGCTCTTCGGACGCTCTTTATCTCAACATACCAGAGTTATCTTTGTCGCGGTACGTCATATTTTTCGAGCTTCACGCCCCGAAAAACGCCGATAGTCGCACGGGCTGACGGCTCCGGCTGCACATATTTGATCACTTCCTTAACGACCTCTTGCGCTTCGGGTGCCGAGGTCACGGCCGGAGCAGGCTTTGCTTTGCTCAAGTCGTCGAGCCGGTTTCCGACCTGTTCGACGGCCCGAGTCAGGCCATTGATCTTGTCGTCCGCGCGCTTGCGCTCGGCTGCCGCAGCAGCATCGGCCGTCGCCTGCCTGGCGAGTTCGGCCTGCCTGGCTGCGACATCGGCCGGCGTTTCGCCGGTCAGGTCGGAAAGCGTGATGCGTTGGGTGATCTCGTCCTTGCCGGCGGCTGCCTGGCGAAGCGCGAGCGACAACTGGCCGGCGCCGGCGGCCAGCGTCAGCTTCTGGGCGTCCTTGGTGCTAGCCTCGACAGTCACCGATTTCACCACCGTCGGGCTGTCGGTGCTTTCATCGGCGACCTGGTCGACGGCGAGCACCTTCATGCTCTGCAACAGCACGTCGACGAAACTCTGGTCTGCATCTCCAGGGTTGCGCACGGTGCGCGTCAGGAGCACATCGACCCGATCACCTGGGAAAACGAATCCTGCGACGCCGAGCACATCGTTGACTCTGATGGAAACAGCTTTCATGCCTTCGCCGAGCACCGCCGAAAGCGTGGCGCGCTGGCCGGGGCCGGTAATCTTGGTGGCGAGAACGGGTTCATTGGCGCCGATCGCCTGCAGCGCCTGCTTTGTGCCTTCGCCAGCGAGTAGATCTTTTGTCGTCTTGAAAGCCCCGGCCGGAACCGCGCCCGCCGGCCATGTGATTTCACGCAGCTTGTCGGCCGACAGCGTGTCGCCGAATTTCAAAGATACGGCCGCCACCACGACGGTATCGCGCGGCACGTCCGTCTTCGCCATAGCGCTGCGTTGGCTGGTCAGCCAGATATTGGCGAGAACCACTGCGAGCACGCCGAATACGCCGGCGAGAACGATCATGATGACAGTGTTTGCACGCACTTTCTTTTCCCGCCAGACTCCGTTCACCCACCACCTGGATCGACGCCGGGGACCTCCCCGGCGTCGATGATAGGACTAAGCTATCACGGCAATAACGCGTAAAGCCCCGTCCATTGGGTGCTGACCCAGCCACCGACAAGAATGATCGTGGCGATCACCGCCACGGTGATGATGCCGAGCAGGATGGTATATTCGACCATGGCGGCGCCGTGTTCGTCGTCGCGGAACTGCCGGGTCATCGTCATGAGCTTTTTCATGCCAATTTCTCCCTTTGGAGGTTCAAACCCTGACGAGACGAGCCAAGGATGAAATCGCATACCTGAGCATCCTCCGTCGACCTAATCCTAGGGGCCGATAAAAAGCAGAGTCAAATATGTTAGTGGTTCTTTAACTTATTTATACCTGTGCTATGCCTGAAATGGTAATATCGTTTCGAGGTCTCTCTGCAGCAAGACGTTGATTCTGCCTGCTTTTCGCCCGTCTTTAACCATCCGTTCACAATTTCGCCGCGTCTGTGGCAGAAGCGAGGCGATATTAGCAGATAGGCATATGCCATTATATCCAAGGGCTTGCCAGAGCCCGTAAGGGCCATCGTGGCCAAAAAGACGCAGGGCGATGTTTTGGCAGGCCCTTGTATATTTACGGTCGGACGCCTCGTTCGAATAGATGAGATGTTTTTTCGACCTGGATGTTAAATATGCACGAAGTATTGAGTTCGGGAACGTGCTCGGTGCCTGCTGTCTTGCGGGTATTCCCCCCAAGGCGTGTCCAAAGGGGTTGCGCAAAATGCTGGGCCGATTCACGAAAGGGCCAAGCGAGCCGCGGGTCGAGCCGAAGCTTGATCCGATCGTGCCGGCAGTCCCCGTACTGTCCCGTTCTGCGGAATTCGAATCGCCGGGGGATGATTTCCTTACGCTCAAGGTCGAGCTCCACCGCCACTTGATTGATCGCTTCAACCTGACGGCCCTTGAAAGTGCGTCCAAGGAGGAAATCCTGAACGAGATCCGCCCCATCGTGCGGGAATTCGTTCGTGCTCGCAACGTGCCGCTTAACGCCCGCGAACTTGACCAATTGACCAGCGACACCGCTGACGAGATGCTCGGGCTGGGTCCGATCGAGCCTTTGCTCAAGGATGATTCGATTTCCGATATTCTGATCAACACCCACAAGCGAGTCTTCATCGAGCGGCGTGGAGTCATAGAGGAGACGGCGATCCGCTTTCGCGATGAAGCCCATCTGCTACGTGTCATCAACAAGATCGTCTCGGCTATCGGCCGGCGTGTCGATGAATCGGCGCCAATGGTCGATGCGCGGCTGGAAGATGGGTCGCGAGTCAATATAGCTGTGCGGCCGATCTCGGTGGATGGCCCGCTGGTCTCGATTCGCAAGTTCTCCAAGAACCCCTATTCGCTCGAACGTCTGATGGCGTTTAATTCGATCCGGCAACCGATGGTCGACCTGTTGCGCATTGCCGTGCAGGCCCGCAAGTCGATCCTGGTTTCGGGCGGCACAGGCAGCGGCAAGACGACCCTGCTCAATGCCCTGTCGAGCTACATCCCAGCCAGGGAGCGCCTGATCACCATCGAGGACGCAGCGGAACTGCAACTGCAGCAGCCGCATGTGGGCCGTCTCGAGACGCGTCCGCCCAATGTTGAGGGCAAGGGCGAAGTTCGCCAGCGCGAATTGCTAAAAAATGCGCTTCGCATGCGGCCGGACCGCATCATCGTCGGCGAGGTGCGCGGCGAGGAAGCCTTCGACATGCTGCAGGCTATGAACACCGGCCATGAAGGTTCAATGACCACCATTCATGCCAACACGCCCCGAGATGCGATATCGCGATTGGAACAGATGGTCGGTATGGCCGGCATGCCGATGAGCCACGATTCAATACGGGCTCAGATTGCCTCGGCCATCGACATCATTGTGCAGACGCAACGGCTTTCCGATGGTGGAAGGCGGGTTGTTTCCATATCAGAACTCACCGGTATGGAAGGCAATGTCGTACAGGTTCAGGAACTTTACCATTTCGTCCGCCGCGATGTGAATGCCGAGGGCCAGATCGTTGGTGAATTTCGGGCGACCGGCATTCGTCCGCGCTTTGCCCAGGAAGCGGCGACCCTTGGCCATCAGTTCGCCAAGGACGCGTTCAACCCACAGGTCCCGCTCTAATGTTGACCGGCCAGACATTGCTCTACTTCATCTATGTACTGGCGGCTGCGTCGCTCATCCTCGCGGCCGAGGCTCTGTATGTGACTTACTCCAAGCGGCGCTCAACGGTCAGCACGATCAACCGTCGACTGAAGCGGCTCGCCGACGACGCTCCGGCCGAACAGACCTTGCAGCGATTGCTGCAAGAACGTGGGCTTACCAGCTCGGGCGACTTTCTTTTCAATGCGGTCGGCCTGAACAGGCTGTACACGCAATCCGGCGTTACCGGAAATCCGCTGTCGTTCGTCGCGACATTTGCTCTCGGTGGACTGGCCCTGGCACTGGTATTTGCGTTCCTGCTGCACTTCTCCGCCGTGTTTTCGTTTATCATCTTTCTGCTCATCGTATTCCTCCTGCCGTTTCTGGTTCTCCGCCGCGCGCGCGCCAGGCGAATCCAGAAATTCGCGAAGCAATTGCCGGATGCCCTTGAGATGATCGTGCGTTCGCTGCGTGCCGGTCATCCGACTTCCGTGGCTATAAGCCTTGTTGCACGAGAAATGCCTGATCCGCTGGGCACCGAATTCGGCATTGTTTCCGACGAGATCACCTTTGGCCTCAGCCTTGAAAACGCGGTGCGAAAACTCTCGCAGCGCGTCGGTTTCGAAGGTCTGCATTTGCTGTCGGTGTCGCTGTCGATTCAGGCCAAGACCGGCGGCAACCTTACTGAAATTCTGTCGAATCTCTCAGTGGTGCTGCGCGAAAGGCAGAAACTCAGGTTGAAGATTCGGGCGCTCTCTGCCGAGGGGCGAATGTCCGCGTGGATCATTTCCCTGTTTCCTCTTTTGATGCTCGCCATCCTCACGGGCCTAGCCCCCAGCTACTACGGTGATGTATGGGGCAGCCCCTTGATCATGCCTGTGTTCTTGGTTTTCGGGTTCTGGGCGCTGCTCGGCGACTTCATCATGTACCGTATGGTCAATTTCGATTTTTGAGCGATCGGAGCTATAGAAGTTGTGACCCAGGATCTGAGCCTTCTGGTGTCCATCGCCGTCTTCCTGGCGGCCGTAGCGCTGTTTCTGGTGGGCGCGCTCGTCGTCTTGCCGGCGCTGCAGACGAGGAAACTGGTTGCGCAAAGCCTGCTGGCAGAGGGCATTCCCAACCGCCGCTCGCTTTTGGGCCAGGAAGAACTGGCCAAGATTTCAGCACAGCGGCCGGTCGACGCCTATTTCAGATCGATCGAAAAGGAACGTGACGAGCCAAGTGCGCTGGACGCAAAACTTTTTCGCGCCGGCTTCTATCAGTCAAGCGCGCCATTGATCTATACTCTGTCACGCCTTGGCGCGGTCTGTCTTGGCTTTTCCGTGACGTATGCGCTCCTGTCGCGGATGTTGCCACCCGAACTTCCCGGTCTTGTCGCCTTTGCAGGCTCTGCCCTGCTTGGGCTGGGATGCATCGTGATTCCGAGCATCGCTCTCGATCGGTTCGAAAAGGGACAAAAACAGATATATCGTCGCGGCTTTCCGGATTTCATGGACATGATGATCACCTGTGCCGATGCCGGCATGAGCCTCGAAGCGGCTGTCGAGCGTGTCGGCAGCGAACTGGCTGGCACCCATAGATGGCTCGGCATCCAACTCGCAATCATGAATCTTCAGTTGCGCGCGGGCAAGCCGTTGCGCGAGGCCCTGCGCGAATTATCCGACCGCGTTGGACTGGAGGAGGCGCGCGCGCTGGCTGTGCTGTTCCGTCAATCGGAAGAGCTCGGTACCAGTTTGACGGACGCCTTGCGCGTCTACAGCGACGAAATGCGGGGACAAAGAATTCTCTTCGCCGAGGAACGCGCCAATGCTTTGCCTGTCAAGATGATGATACCGCTGGGGCTATGCATCTTTCCTGTTGTGATGATGGTCGTGATGCTTCCGGTGATCATTCGAATGAAGGGCATTTTCTTCTAGACAGGGATGTGCTTTGGTCAGGGGACCGGATCGGCAAGATCCCTGGGGGATAAAATGAAAAGGCCAATGTGCCTCGTTGCCGCTGCCAGTTTGCTGGTTGTCGTGCTTTCCGGTTGTCAGTCGAATGCGACGGACCCAACGGGGGTCGTCCGGACTAACGAGCCGGCGAAAGTGGAGCTTACTGCCTTCGGCGATGCCTTCGACGGACTGAAGACGGTCAGCGACGTCGAATATTATGCCTCCGACCAAGCCGTTGCCGAAGCCAAGAACCAGTTCCGCTCGGAAAATTATGGCAATGCGGGCGCCCTGTTCTACAAGGCGACGCAACTCGCCCCCAACGACGGTGCCGCATGGCTGGGCCTCGCCGCCTGCAGCGACCGCATCCACCGCTTCGATCTCGCCGACAGGGCCTATGGCCAGGCCTTCCGGCTCATTGGGCCAACGCCCGAATATTACAACAATGTCGGCTATTCCTATCTGCTGCGCGGCAAGCTGCAGGACGCGCGCAGTAATTTCCTCAAAGCATACGAACTGGCTCCCAATGATCCGACCGTCGCCAACAATTTGCGACTCCTGTCGTCCAGCGTGAAGAATCTCGAACGGTAAGGCGCTAGCATGTTGCTTGCCGGAGCGCTGCTGATGAAGGGGCTAGCGGTTCCTTTGCTGGCAAGGATTGCATGGCTCGACTTCACGACCCAAAAAATATCTAACCGTGACGTGCTGCTGCTTTTGTGTCTTGGGCTGGGTTCGCTGCAGGTTATGTCGATCCTCAGCGGGTCGTGGTGGAACATGGGCCTGAGCGCGGTTGCCGGCCTACTGCTGTTCGTGGCGCTTTTCTTGTTGTGGGCCATGCGCAAGGTCGGCGCTGGCGATGTCAAACTGATGGCGGTGGTTTCGTTTCTGATCGGCGGCAGCGGGCTTCTGGTGTTTTCCGTGCTGTTGCTGGTCTTCGCGCTTGCGACCGCGTTAGTCGTGAAGAATCCCTTGATGCTGCCCGAAGGGGCCTTCCGCGTCTACGTTCAGCATCTGGACCGCAAAGGCGTCGTCCCCTTCGGCGTGCCGATCTCGATCGCTGCTATCTGCACGCTGGCGCTACAGATCTATGGCAACGCACGGTTCTAGTGGTTAAGATCTAACGATTGGTACCCGATCGTAAGCGCGGCCACATCGCGAGCGCCTCCGTCTTCCTATCGGAAGAAAGGTCTGACGCCATCTTGCCGCAAATGTTATATCTAGCGATCCGTCCTCGGTCGAAGAAGGATCGCATCAATGGACGATTGGAGAATCGGGAATATCTGGGTAACCAGAATTCTGGAGATGTGCGACCCTCTGCGGACGCCGTCGGAATGGTTCCCCGACTGCACCGACGAAGCACTCGAACCGCATCTTCATTGGCTCACGCCCCGATTGATATCGCCGGCAACCGGCCGGCTTATTCTTCCCATCCAGAGTTTTCTGGTTCGTACCGGCCACCACACCATTCTGGTCGACAGTTGCGTCGGCAACGACAAGACGTGCGCATACTTCCGGCGATACCCTCCGGCGAAGGCCGCCTTGCGAGAGGACGGCACGGTAGCGAGGCTGCGCTCTTAAGGTCGCCCTTACGAGCGAAG
>NZ_JAMYLG010000046.1:0-39043 GCF_040317865.1 Mesorhizobium sp. M1365 | reverse complement strand
ACGGCTCTGCAGGACGCGGCCTCGGTCGCCGGCCTGCTGGTCACCACCGAAGCCATGATCGCGGAGGCTCCGAAGAAGGAGTCGGTTGGCGGCGGCATGCCGGCTGGTATGCCCGGCGGTGGCATGGGCGGCATGGGCGGTATGGATTTCTAATCCAGCCCCCTATCAACCTACAGCGGAAAGGGCGGCAGCAATGCCGCCCTTTTTTGTGTGCCGAGCATGATCGACAGCTTTAGACGGGCAAGTCCTCTACCCAGCCTGATGGCGGCGAAGCGCAACGGCGTCATCGTGAGACGGGGTCTGGCCGTGTCCTTTCGTTCAGCCGCTGGTCGAAACTCGTGCTGCCTTCCGCCGTGCCGTCGATCTTTACAGGGCTGCGAGAAGGCCTTGCCAACGGCTGGCAGACCCTGGTTGCGGTAGAACTCATCGCATCGTTCGAAAGGCTCCGATACCTGATCGCCCATGGTCGTCAGCTCTTTCAATTGGAACTCGTTCTTTCGGCCATGATCGTGGTCGGCCTGACCGGATTGGGATCCACGGCCTGCTCACGTTTGCCTAAAACCATCTGCAACGCTGGCGTCCGGAGACCCAGATGAGCCTGATCACGATTACAGGTCTGGATAGGCTGTCGCACGGCGCTTCCATCGCACCGCCGCCCTTCCGCTTCATCGGCCGACATCTGCGGCCGCTTGAGCCGATGGCGCTGCTCGCGATTTGGGAGTTGCTCGCCCATGCCGGCGCTGCTGACCCACGTTTTCTACCGCCGCTGGAAGAGGTGGCGGCCGCGGCATGGCAGAGTTCAGCCGAGGTGGCCTTGGCTCCAATCTTCTGGCGAGCCTGGAACGTGACCTGATCGGTTTCGTGTGTGGCAGTGTGGCGGAAACGCGTTTGGTCTGGTGATCGGATTTTCCCGCCTCATCGAACGCCTGAGAGGCTCGTGGTCGCGGTTGTATTACCGCTATTACGTGACCTGATCACGTTGACGATGCCAGCACCTTCATTGGCCACTTTCTGGACCATGTACGTCACATCAGGCTCCCCCGCCCGATCGACACGAGCCGGCTCTGTAACCAAGCGGCCGTCATATAGCGGTTCCACAACGGCACTGGCGGCAGTCGTCTTCTCAGCGGCTACGGGTGGACGTTTCAGCATGACGCCAACGAATCCGATGGTGGCAAGGACAGGCAGACCAAGCACCGCGTAGAAGCTGTACTCCGCTGGAGTTCGCCTCGGAAGTGGAGCGACAAGGGCCTGATTTGTCTTGCCATGCCGACATTGTCAGCACGCTTTTCGAAGCCTCTGAATTCCTTAGTGTCCATCCCAGCTCGACCTCCGACCATCCCCATTTCCGGCTGCCCGCGGCACGGCAGCCCTCGGCCTCTAGCTGCGCTCGAGCGGATCAGCGTGCCGTCTGCCTTCTCTGGCCGATCAAAATGTCTGCACCCATTTGGCAATGGCCGTTTCGCGCAAAAGTATTCCCCCGTGAGCCGACTTTCCGAATTGGCTTAACTTCCAAATCTGTGGCTTTGCCTGCATTGCGGAGGGCGGAGTTCCGACCACTCGCCCAAGGGTATGCCATGGCGTTTCGTCTCTTTGTTCCGATCCTTGCCGGTGCAACGCTGCGCGAGCGGCTGCTCGCCTGCATCGGGGCCATGATCGGCATCGCGTTGACTGGCGTGATCAGTGCGCTGGCGAACGGGTCTGGCCCACATGTCGCACTGCTAGTTGCTCCAATGGGAGCATCGGCCGTGCTGCTCTTTGCCGTGCCTTCAAGCCCGCTGGCGCAACCTTGGTCGATTATCGGTGGCAATACGATTTCGGCGCTGGTCGGGGTGATCGTGGCGCATTTCGTGCGTGAACCCGTTCTTGCTACCGGCATTGCGGTGGCGCTGGCCATCGCCGCCATGTCGTTCACGCGCTGCCTGCATCCGCCGGGTGGCGCCGCCGCCTTAACTGCGGTGTTCGGCGGACCGGCCGTCTTCAGTTCCGGCTTGCTGTTTCCCTTCGTTCCGGTAGCGCTGAACTCGATCGTGCTGGTCGCACTCGGCTACGGCATCCATAAACTGTCGCGGCGCAACTATCCACATGTGGCGGCCCCCGCCCTTAAAAGCGCGCATGGAACCATCGATCCGCCGGCGCGGGAGCGGGTCGGCTTCCAGCCCGAGGATATCGATGCCGCGCTCGGCGCGCTGGAGGAAACCTTCGATATCGACCGCAACGATCTTGAGCGGCTGCTGCGGCAGGTCGAGTTGCAGGCGATGGTGCGCTCCCACCGCACCCTGCTGTGCGAGGACATCATGTCGCGCGATGTGATTTCGGTCGATGAACATGCGCCTGCCGACCAGGCGCGTCATTTGCTGCTCGATCACAACATCCGGACGCTGCCGGTGACCGACGCCGAGGGCGGGCTGGTCGGTGTAGTTGGCCTGCGCGAGCTGACGAAGGCGACCGACGCGGTGAGGGCTGTGATGTCGAAGGCTGGCACCGCCTCTCCCGATACGCGGGCCATGAGCCTGCTGCCGGTGCTCACCGACGGCCGCAGCCATGCCGTGGTCATCGTCGATGCCGAGCGACGCATTATTGGGCTGATCACCCAGACCGACCTGCTGGCAGCGGCAGCGCGCGTGCACATGGTGGACACAACGCTGGCAGCGGCATAAAATAGGGATCCGGACTTGCTCAATCCGGGAACCCGATGGGGCGCCAATAGGATAGCAGTATGGCGGCCGCCCGACGCTCTCCGGCATCTCCTTCGAGGCGAGCAATGCATCGCCGTCTAGGCAAGGCGAATGCTCCGGACTTCCCAGCCTTTCTTGCCTTGCCCGCCTTCGACAAACACCTTCTGTCCCGCCACCAGCACGCTGAGCCCTGAGCGCGTCAGGGCGCTGGCATGAACGAAGACGTCCTTCTCACCGTTGTCAGGAGCAATGAAGCCGAAGCCCTTTTCGGGTTTGTACCACTTGACCGTGCCCCCCCTCTCCAGCTGCGCACCGATTTCAACGAAGGTCCCTCCAGCGACGCGCGTATGTGACGGAGTTTTCGAGCGGTGATCGCCGATCTCCAGCACCTGCGCGACTTGATGACCTTTTGGACTTTTTTCGACCGTGATCTTGAGAGGCGTCCCCGCGGCAACATCCCGGCTTCCGGCCGCCTCTAACACTCGCACGTGCAGATAGGCCTCCGTGCCGTCCGACAGTTTGACGAAGCCAAAACCCTTGCTGACTGTGAACCACAATACCTCCGCATCGACAGGATCTGCCGTCACGGGCGGCGGGCGCTGAAAATAGCTTGGCTCGGAAGTCCGTTCCGAAAAGGAAACGGGGTCATCGTCATAGCGATGCCGGCGTGGCTCGCGATGGTCTCGATATTTGCCCATGATCATCTCGACTGGCATGGATGGCGCACTGCGCTACCGTCAAGATAATCTCAATCGGGCGACGCGTTTATGTCAAAAAGGCCGTGAAGGCCGCAGCTGTGCCCGGCCTATCGGCCGAACCCTTTGAAACTAGATTCATTTCCCCTGAAACAATAGTGCCGGCGAGTCGATTTACTGACTCGCATAGGTTGTGTTGGAGTGCGAGTGCGATGATGCTGGCGCGGGCGCACTGGAAGGGCTTTATCAGGCATTGCGGAAAGCCTGCTCCGGGTTTCTTCAAAAGGAACCGAACGGCGGGTCGACGACCATTTGCGCCGGCTCCAGGAGCGCAGGCCTGACCGTGCATGATTATCATCTCCAGCGTCACGCCCAGCGTCGACGCCAAGCCATGGAGAACCATGCCGCGCTGTCGCCGAAGAGAACAACGTCGGAATGTCGATCGACGAGCTTTGAATCGGCGCACTCAATGGGCCTCCTTCCCCAAGCACGGATGTCGCGTTGGCACTTTTTGTGCAGCTGCGAAGAGCTAAAATCGCCACGACGGGTGGTGTTGACGCGCCGACAATTATCAGACAAAAACGGAATTCAATCGGTTCAGCCGCTTACGCGGCGGGGCTCTGCTCAACAACCTCGGGGACCATGGACGAACGCGCAAAAGGGACTAGGAAAGGCGGAGCTGGAGGCAAGGCCAACGACGTCAATGCGGACTTGATCGCCGTTGTGGTCGCCATGGACAGCAGCGCCCCCTGCGTTCTGACCATCCCGCAGGCAAACGCCCTGCCCTCGGGCCCGTTCGAGCTTGCTCACCGTTCGCTGCAGTCGGGCCTCAGGGGATGGGTGGAACAACAGACCGGCCAGCCGCTCGGCTATATCGAACAGCTCTACACCTTCGCCGATCGCGACAGGGTTGGCGCTGACGACCGCGTGGTCTCTATCAGCTATCTGGCGCTCACCCACCAAGACGAAGCTGGCGACCCGGCCGGGCGACACTGGGGAAGCTGGTACGACTATTTCCCGTGGGAGGATCACCGCTCCGGCACACCGGCGGTCGTGTTGGACGAATTGCGGCCGCGCCTGATGGAATGGGCGGATGGCACTGACGACAGTACGACACGCCTCGACCGACGACGGCGGGCGGCGATCGCCTTCGGCTTTGACGACCGCCATTGGAACGAGGAACTCGCGCTTCAACGTTATGAGCTGCTCTACGAAGCCGCCCTGGTGGAGGAAGCAATACGCGCCGGACATTCCGCTGCGCCCACCTCGGTCTCGGGCAGATCGATGATCGCCGATCATCGTCGCATCCTGGCGACCGGCATTGCGCGGCTGCGCTCCAAGATCAAATACCGGCCGGTCGTATTCGAACTGATGCCGCCGGTCTTCACGCTTTTGCAGCTGCAGCGCACCGTGGAGGCGCTTGCCGGCAGGCTCGTACGAAAGCCGAACTTTCGCCGGCTAATCGAGCAGCAGGAGCTGGTCGAGGAAACCGGTGAGACAACCGCGGAAACCGGCGGCCGGCCGGCGCAACTTTATCGCTTCCGTCACGCCGTTCTCGACGAGAGGGTGATAGCCGGAACAAAATTGCCGCTCTCGCGGGCTTGACCCGCCTTGCGCCAGCAGCCCTGACGATGTCGCGGACGGCTTGGCCCTTGTGAGAACCGGGATTGTCGAGAATGACGATGTCGCCCGGCTTCAGTGTTTTGTTGAGTTCGGTTTCGACATAGACGCGAAAGGCCTGCGTATTGATGGGTCCGTCAATGACCCAAGGCGCCTCCACCCGATCCTGCCGCAGCGCGGTGATGAAGGTCATCGTCTTCCAATGGCCATATGGTGCGTGGGCCATCAGCCGCTTGCCGCGCACACCCCAGCCGCGCAACGGCGCCATGTTGGTCTTGACCCATGTTTCATCCAGGAAGACCAGCCGCGTAGGGTCAATGCGGGTCTGTGTCGATCGCCGAGATCCGGCGCGGCGCTGCCCTCATGGACAAAGGTCGGAAACGTGACGCACTGGCCGAATGGCTCGCCCGGGACCTGCCGCAGCGCTTCGAGTCGAGAGTCCTGCCGGTGGACGAACTGGTTGCCTTGGCCTGGGGCGACCTGACGGGCCTCGCGAAGCGGCGTGGCCGCGGTCTGTCATCGATGGACGGGCTGATCGCAGCCACCGCGATCTCCTGACCCATCACATGGCGGGGATCTTCATGCGCTGACGGCGAAACACCGAGATATCCCGCACCTACCACGATCAATATGGAAACGCCTCGGTGGCAGCCACGAGGTCGATGTCATTGAAGATGAGATGAAATAGGCGGATCAGCTCTGCTTTTCGCATCCTTGACGCGCGCTTCATGACAGGCCTCGGCCAAGGGCGTCGAGTTTAGCTTCCGGTTGGATGCTTGCCCTCACCTGGGGCTATGCTTACGGCCATCCCGATCGAGAAAAGCATCGAACGCGGCAGCGACAGCACGAATCACAAAGCGATGCTCCCGCCGTACGCGGACAAAACCGTTTTCGAAGTCCACTATCCCGTCCTCGGCCAGCATCGCCAAGCGTTCAGCTGAATCGAGAAGACGGATCGGATCAGATCCGTGGGCGGCACAGATTGCCTGCACATCGGCCTCGAGATCGCACATTAGTTGCTCGATAATTGCGGCTCGCACGCGGTCGTCGTCGGTGAGGCGATAGCCCTTTGACGTCGCCAGACGGCCAGCTGCGATATGCTGGATGTAGGAATCCCGTGTAACTTCGTTTTGAACGTACCCTTGGCCGATGCGGCCGATAGCCGACGCTCCGAAACCGATCAGGGTTCTGCAGGTGTCGGCCGAGTAGCCCAACGAGTTACGCCGCAGGCGACCGGTTTTCTGTGCCAGCGCGAGCTCGTCGTCCGGCAAGGCGAAATGGTCGAGCCCGATCTCTCGGTAGCCGGCGGCAATCAGCGTCACGGCCACAGCCGCATGCTGTTCAGCGCGGGCAGCGCTGTCCGGCAGAAATTCCTCCTCGATGAGGCGCTGATTCTTTATCTGGGCTGGAATGTGCGAGTACCCGAACACCGCAAGCCGGTCGGGGCGCATGGCGACCACCGCCCTCGCTGTCTCGACGCAGGATTGCACCGTTTGATGCGGGAGACCAAAGATGAGATCGAAGTTGATGCGGCTCACGCCGTGCCGACGCAGCATTTCCACGGCAGCCGACGTCTGGGCCTCGCTCTGGATCCGGTTGATCGCTTTTTGAACGATTGGATCGAAGCTCTGCACGCCGAGGCTCGCGCGGTTCACGCCGGCCGCTCCTAAGGCCTCGGCCATCTCGACCGTGAACGTGCGTGGATCGATCTCGATGGCGACCGTAGCTGTTTTCGACAGAGCGAAGCGGCGTCGCAGGAACTCTATCAGAGCGAGGAACTCGGGTGGTCCTATGAGAGACGGAGTTCCGCCGCCGAAATGTATGTCGCTCACGGGCAACGTCTGCGGCACTCGCTCCGCAACCAGACGGATCTCTTCACGCAGGGTCGCCAGATAGTTGAGGATCGGCGCATCATGGCGGGTGATGGTGGTGGGAAAGCCGCAATACCAGCACGCTGATCGGCAGAACGGAACGTGCAGATAGAGTGACACCGGACCGTCAGCCGGCAGGTTCTTGAGCCATTCCTCATAAGCCTCGGCGCCGACCGCCCCAGAGAACTCCGACACAGTCGGATAGATAGTGTACCAAGGCAGCCGGGCCTCTCGATATTTCGTGGTCTGCAACAGTTACCGTCCCATGCTGATAACCACCAACCTTACCGCTGCGCTCGCCTGTGTCTTTGCGCTATGTCAGTCCGTTCCGCTTTGGGCTCGAAACTTGTATTTCGCAGCAATAGCGGCCGTTCAATCTTGGCTGGATGGTCAGCGACTGGCCATGGCTGTTCCCGCCGCGACCCTCACGCGTGACCGTTTGGTTCCACCATCCCTTCCCTTCAGCCAGCGCCTGGTCGCGTAGATTCTGCTGAGCGGCTGCCGCATCCAACGAGATAACACCGCGTTGGGACCAGACCTTGCTCGCCAGCTAGCGCAGCCCCATGGTGATCTCTGGCATCTCGATGAGCTCGTTTTGTGAATTGCTGGCAAGAAGCATTAGCTGTGGCGCGCCGTCTATCAGGACGAGAGCCTGCTCGACGCGACCGTCAGGTCCGCCGCAATGCCAAGGCTGGCGCGCCTACTGACTCCCTGGTGAAGGCAAGGCTGCCTGGTGAAGGCAAGGCTGCGCGTTCAGCGCGTGATTACCGACCATCGCGCTCGCCAAAATGACGGCGTCGTACCGAGCGGCGCCCGCCGCATGATGTCTCAACGTCGGGACTCACAGCAAACAAAGCTGTCGCCATTGAACGAAACTGTCGCGAAGCGAACAGACGAACCGTAGCCGAAACGTTTGCCGTTCGTGCTTGGATTGATCCGCAAGGCAGAAAGGAAGGAAGAGCCAAGCAAGGTCCGCCGGCACACTTGAGCTTCAAGCCGCAGCTGCGTCGTCAGGATGGCACGTCATTTGCAATAGAAGCCTTTGTGACGGCCCGCCCACAACTAGCGGAGATGACCGGTGATGGTTTGTACAGAAATGTTGAATGGCGTCGTTTCGGCAATAATTATATTTGTAATAACAATTGCATATCTGTAACAATAATACCCGATAGTATTCTCAATTTCTCATGAACATCTGGCATGACGAGAGCATCAAAACTGCTCAAAAATTCACTCAATGCGCATCGTTATCGAATGGTTCCTTAGCAAAAATTCATTCACTGACGTCCATCCCTTTTACTGTTTGAACGGAGATCAACAATGAACATTAGGAGCCTCCTCCTCGGCTCAACTGCGGCACTGATTGCCGTTTCCGACGCTCGCGCCGTGACCGCCGTTGCCGAGCCTGACCCGACTGAGTACGTTAAAATCTGCGACGTTTACGGCTCGGGCTACGTCTACATTTCAGGCACTGAGACCTGCCTGCGCATCGGCGGCTATGTCCGTTACGACATCGGCTTGCGCCATGTCGGATTGTTTGACCACGCAAGAACCTCCGATGTGAGGACTGGTGAGCATCAGGACACATGGCAAAACAACACGCGCTTCACATTGAAAACTTGGACCGGCCAGGAGACCGAACTCGGCACGTTGAAGACCTACACCGAAACCCGCATGAACTTCGGTAACCGCCACACTTCGGTTTCGGACAGTTCTCGGTCCTATGCCTTCAACGGAGACAGCACCTTGACTTTCGCCTGGATTCAGCTTGGTGGCCTCCGAGTTGGTAAGGACTGGTCGGCCTTCGACATGTTTATTGGCGGCGCGGTTGACGTACTCAACCAGACGCCGGTTCCGTACGGCGCTTTCGATACCAATGTGGTTCAGTACTACTTCGACGCGGGGGCCGGCTTTTCGGCCGTGGTTTCGCTCGAAGAAGGCTCGGGCGTGGTCGGCACAATCGACAGCTACTCTCCGCACGTAGTCGGCGGCTTGAAATACACACATGGCTGGGGCGCGATCACCGGCGTTGCCGCTTATGATAGCAACTACGAATCGGTGGCCGCCAAGGTCCGTGTCGACATCAATGTCACCAACGAACTGTTGCTGTTCGGAATGCTCGGCTACGGTTCCAACGGCAAGCTCAACGACGACTCCACGAACGCCATCGACGCTCATGGTCGCGGCTTCTATAAGAGTTGGGGTGGGAACTGGGCTTTCTGGGCTGGCGCCACTTACAAGCTCAACGAGACAACTTCGTTCAACCTTCAGCTCTCCGGTGATCAGCTCAAGAACCATGGTGTCGCTGCAAACGTCGCCTATGCGTTTCTTCCAGATTTCACAGTTACGGCGGAACTCGACTATAGCCGCTACGGCAACTTCGCCGTCGGCAAGGTGGACGCTTCCAACGTGAACTGGACCAACGCCAACAAGAAGAGCGGTGTCGCCGGAATCCTGCGTTTCGAACGCTCATTCTAACGGGATGAA
Source organism: Mesorhizobium sp. M1365 (assembly GCF_040317865.1). Lineage (NCBI taxonomy): Bacteria > Pseudomonadati > Pseudomonadota > Alphaproteobacteria > Hyphomicrobiales > Phyllobacteriaceae > Mesorhizobium > Mesorhizobium sp. M1365. The sequence continues at coordinate 29,692 of NZ_JAMYLG010000046.1, read as the reverse complement.
AGGGTTGAGCTCGAGATCCGGTTGAGCGGACCAATCCCGCAACACTCCAAGAGAACGTCGTATGGAAGCTATACGAGATTGGAGCCTCGATCTCGGGGCCGGACGATGTTTCATATCAGATCTGGTCCGGATGATCGCGCAGGCGATATTCATCGCTGTGTTTTGATCTGCAGCTCTTTCATTTCCTCATCCCTTCCGCCCGCTTGACGGACCCTGCCATCCAGCAGTACCCGGCCAGGTTTCAGGTCCGAACTTGAAGGCCCAGTCGGGTCAGGACGTGTTCGACTTGTTGAGCGATTGTGGGGGTGCGGCCCAACGCACTTGAAAATCGCAAATGGATCGCCTCCGTTCAGCCATCCCCGCGGAAATTCGGGCGCGAGAGAACAAGCTCCAGAGCATAAGCGAGGCTGATCGAGGAACAGACGATTCTCAGGCGACGCTCCATCCGATCTTGCGCCTGGCCGAGACGATCGCCCGACGATCACCGGCGCGGGCCGAATGCGCTTGACGAGATAGTTCCGGCCCCCTCAATTTGAGGCATTCACCAGGGGAGTCCCGGCAAGGGGCTGAGATACTGCTGGCTTTCGCGGCGCAGTGACCCGTTGAACCTGACCCAGTTCATACTGGCGTAGGGACGGTGCAAGCGCTTTGCGGGAGTTTACGCCCGAGGTCCTGTTTCGGCAGGTCGACAGAAGCGTCTTTTCATCCTCCCGGCACAGAACTGGGTTTCCAATGCAACCAGCAAAGGAGCCTCAAGATGAATGCCCTCAGCCCCGCCGTCTCGACGGGACCGCTGCCTGCCTCACGGAAAATCCACAGGTCCGGCGTCCTCTATCCGCACATCAAAGTGCCGATGCGCGAAATCTCCGTCCACCCGACGGCCGGCGAACCGCCCGTCACCGTCTACGATCCGTCCGGCCCCTATACCGACCCGACTGTCGAAACCAGCATCGACAAGGGCTTTGCCCGGCTTCGCCACGAGTGGATCTTGGCGCGCGGCGATGTCGAGGCCTATGAAGGCCGCCATGTCCGGCCGGAAGATAATGGATTCGCGGCGGGCGAACGCCTGACGCCGGAATTTCCCGTGCGCAACCGGCCGCTCAGGGCCAGGTCGGGCAAGGCAGTGACCCAGCTTGCCTATGCGCGCACCGGCATCATCACCCCCGAAATGGAATTCGTCGCCATCCGCGAGAACCTCGGCCGCGAGATCCTTCGAGGCAAGCTGCAACGCGACGGCGAAAGCTTCGGCGCAGCCATTCCCGATTTCGTCACGCCGGAATTCGTCCGAGAAGAGGGAGCTGGGTCTCGGCCCATCCGGGTAACGATCCTTCGCGCGGCTATGGAAACGATCGCACTTGCCGATTTTCGCATAAAAAACTTGTTGTCGCACGACTTAAAAAACTTGCAACTCCACAGCATCATTGACTTGTCGCCTATCAGCACTATATACTTGTAATCGCACAGCTCTAAAAAAGTTGCAAAGGCACGGCCATGGCCAAGCCCCATGAAAAACTCGCTGTATCACTGGCCGTCCTCAAAGAGCTGCAGGAGGGTGGGCGGCGCATATTCAAATCAGATGAGCTGACGCGCGTCCACCGGGAGCGGCTGCTGCAGAACGGGTTCCTGCGCGATGTTATCAAAGGCTGGCTCATGTCGACCGGCCCGCAGGCACAGCAGCAAGACACCACCCCCTGGTACGCGAGCTTCTGGGAGTTCTGCTCCCTTTACTGCAATGACCGGTTCGGCAAGGACTGGTTCCTGTCACCGGAGCAGTCGCTGCTTCTGCACGCGGAAGCGCCCACTATTCCGCCTCAGGTGGTGGTGAACACCCCCAAAGGCACGAATAACAAAATCGACCTGCTGTTCGGCACTTCGCTCTATGACCTCAAGGTCAAGGAGATGCCGGCCGAACTGACAGAGAAAAACGGCCAGCGCGTGTTCACTATCGAGGCCGCCCTTACCCGGGTGCCGGAAGCGTTCTTCCAGCGCGCCCCTATCGAGATGCAGATCGCCATGGCGTCGGTGCGCGACGTATCAACCGTTCTGGCCCTGCTGCTTGATGGCGGCCATTCCGCCGTGGCGGGACGGCTTGCGGGGGCCTTCCGTCGCGTAGGACGCGACTCCTTTGCCGATGAAATCGTGGCCGCCTTCAAAGCCGCCGGCTATGACGTGCGCGAATCCGATCCGTTCGCGGGACAAATTGGAGTGACAACCATTGCGGCGGGCGTACCGCCGTTGGTCGCCCGCCTGCGCGCGATCTGGCAATCGCAGCGCGAAGCCATCATCGAGATATTCCCGAAGACACCCGGACTGCCGTCCGACAAAGACGCCTATATGAAGTTCGTCGAGGATATCTACGAAAGCGACGCCTACCATTCGCTGTCGATAGAAGGGTACAGCGTCACCCCGGAACTCATCGACCGGGTGCGCGAGGGGAGCTGGAATCCGGAGATTGATGAAGAGGACCGCAAGAACCGGGATGCGCTTGCCGCGCGTGGCTACTACCTCGCATTCCAGAAGGTCAAAGACTCTGTTGCCGCGATCATCAACGGCAAGCCAGCCGGCGCGTTGACGCGGGACACTCACCGGGAGTGGTACCGGGAGCTGTTCGCGCCGTCAGTGACCGCCGGCATCCTCAAAGCCAGCGCGCTTGCGGGATATCGCAATCACCCTGTGTACCTGCGCGGCTCGCAGCACGTGCCGCCGCGTACCGGAGCGGTGGCCGATGGTATGAATGAGCTGTTCGACCTGCTGGAGGCGGAGAAGGAGGCCTCCGTGCGTGCCGTGCTGGGGCATTGGCTTGTGGGCTATGTGCACCCCTATCCGGACGGCAACGGACGGATGGCGCGGTTCCTCATGAACGCGATGCTGGCTTCAGGCGGTTACCCCTGGACAGTCGTCAGAGTCGATGACCGGAAGGCCTACCTCGCAGGGCTGGAGGAGGCGAGCGGCAATATGAATGTGAAAACATTCGCCGCCTTTCTCGCCGAACGGGTGAAGTGGTCTATGGAGAAGGCGGCGTGAGGTCGGTGGTGTGCCATGTTTAACTTGCTTGTCTCGGGCCACGGCGAGTGGTGGGAAACGCCGCCGTTCACGTCAACCATTGACCGGTTCAAGGAATATAGCGGCGCCGAGGCCGAGGCTATCGACCTCGCGCGCCCTGAAACATTGCGCCGGCTGGAGGAAATCCCGGCGCTGTTGATGTACGAAGTCGGGGCGGGAGGCCCGCACGCTCGCGTGGTCCGGCACGGCCGCATACGCAATATCGTTCGGCGCGGACACGAACTGGCCTTCACCTTCGAGCCCGATCCGGAACATGCCTTTCTCGACCGGTCAGCGGTGTTGAGAATTGCGGACCGGCTGGGCATTCAACAATTCGAACAGCACCGTACGCACTGGGCTATCAAGGATGGTGACATTCCGGCCGAGCTGATTGCCACCGGCACCGCTGAACGGGCGCAGCGCACCGTTGCCGTGGTTGCGGCAGAATATGTAGAAGCGCGCCGCGAGGGACGAAGGAGAGAAGCTGCCGAACTGGCCGAAGAACTGGAGGATTTTCCTCCCTCGCTGGAAAAAGCACTGTCGCTCGTGCCGGCGCGTATCCTTCAGCAGCCGACACCCGAATTATACCCGATCCTTGGGATAGAGCCCCGCACGCCCGAAGGCCGCAATGCCGTCGTGGCCGTCGTCGCAAGGGATCACAATGGGCAGGACTTGCCTGCCGACTGGTCTTATTCGCTGGCGTGGTTCCTGGACCTTTACGGCAGCGCGACGGAAGCGGGGCGCCTTGACGGCGCGCTGGCCGAATGCGCAACGCATATGATCGCGCTCGGCACTGGCGAGGGAGAAGCCGCCGCCCCGGTTGAAGATATCGGCTACGCACTCTGGCGCTGTTCGCGAAGCCCGAAACTTATCGGCGATCTGCGCCGGGAAATTGCGGTCCTGACTGATCGCCTCGTGCGCCGCCAGGAGGGTGGGGGCTACTGGAATGAAACTAGAGAAGGGGTTCCCCGGCCCGGCCTGCGCGCCACGGCCCTTGCGACAGTCGCCCTTCAGCGGCTTGGCGATGACCGCTACCACGACGCAATTCGGAAAGCCGTGTCATGGCTGATCACACAAGTTATTCCTGACACAGGCGCGCTTCCGCGCGACGCGGGCGACGACGATCCCGAGGTCATCGCCACGACACTCGCGATGGAGGCTATTCGCCGGTCTGATTTTGTCGATGACGTGCCCCACGTGCTGGCGGCTGGAGATGCCTGGCTGGTCTCCGGTCAGACCGTGCTGGGAGGCTGGCAGGCAGAGCCGTGGGCAGAGGATTTTGTCGCGGCCTTGGTGCTTGAATATCTCGCGCGCCAAAACGAGATGCTGCCGCAGGTCGATGGCTTTCTCCTGATGGCGCGCGACTTCTTCCGCAAGGCAGAAGAGCTGCAGCTGGAAGGCGGCGCCAATAATCGGCGGCTTGCTGCCATAGCGACCGTGCATGCTGTGGAAATGTTCCTTTATGGGCTGTTTGAGCGGCGGGAAGATTTGGCGCTGTCAGCCTTCCGCGAAAACGGCACTGAGACGCTCGGCCCCCGGGAAGCGCTCGGCGCTCTGCAGGCTGCGTTGCAACGGATCGGGGTGCTGCACGCGCCGCAACGGCTGTCCCACCGCGACAATCTGAGTGCGTTGGCCGGGCGGCGTGACGGGATCATCCATCGCGCTCACGAAATTAGCGAAGCGGAACTCAGAGACGGGATGAAGCATGCCCGGCGCTTTATCGTTTACCAGTTCGGCAGCAACGAGCGCCGATGGCGACGACATTCTCGGCGATGCCTACGAATATCTGATGCGCCATTTCGCGACTGAGAGCGGAAAGAGCAAAGGCCAGTTCTACACCCCCGCCCAAGTCAGCCGTATCATGGCGCAGATCATCGGCATTCGGTCCGCCAAGACCAGCGGCGACACCACCGTCTACGACCCGACCTGCGGATCGGGATCGCTGCTGCTGAAAGTGGCCGACGAGGCCGGGAACCAATGTCGCGCTCTACGGGCAGGAGAAACGATCATCATGCCGGGGTGTGTCAGCCGGTCGTTGATAGGTGTGGCGGCGAACATCTTGCCATGATTAGGGGGAAAATCACTGCGACCAAGAAATTTCCGTGCTCGATGTTGCTAGATTGTTCTATAGTTCATGCATGTCAAAAACCATTACGCCGAATCAGCTTTTGGGAGAACGAGGCGAGGCTGCGGTCCGCCTGCGCTTCCTCGACATGGGCTTTCAGTTTGATTCGCGTTCTCGACTGGAGAGCGGGATAGACGGCATTGCCGAGGTTATGGTTATGGGCAGCCTTTGGCCAGGATGATCGCGGTTCAAATTAAGACCACCGAGACCGGCAAATATGTCGGTGAAAACGATGGTGGATTTAGCTACCTGTTAAAGAGCGAAGACCTCGCCTATTGGAAGCCCTCGAACTGGCCTGCTGCCGGTTTTTCGGACACGAGGTTAAGCTAGCATAGCTTGTTCCTCGAACTCGACAGGGCTCAGATAGCCCAGCGTCGAGTGCCTTCGCCGAGGCTTATAGAAGCGCTCGATGTAATCGAACACATCCGCCCTCGCGTCATCTCTCGTCCTGTAGACCTTGCGGGCTGTCCGCTCGGTCAACGAGGTCACCGCAACCGCCGTCCCGGCGCCGCTCGCCGCTTCATATAGATAGGTTCGCAACAGCCGATCTCCCCAGCGTGAGACGCGACCGTTGATGTCCGTTTCACCGGACTGCTTTCGTCGCGGTGTCAGGCCAAGATAGGCGCCTACGTTGGCGGCCGAACGAAAGCGCGAGGGATCGTCGATCGTGTGTCGGAAGGTGAGCGCGGTCACCACGCCGACGCCGGGAACTGTCATCAGCCGGCGTGTGGTCTCATCGCCAAGGGCAAGACGCCGGACTTGCCGATCGAGCTTCTCCTGCTCTCGACAGACCTGCTCGTGAATGGTCACCAGAGGCTGGATAACCGGCAGAAGCTCATGCCCGTCGACAACCAGTTCCACGACCTTTCGGCGAAACTGCGCACCGATTGAGCGCCCGAACTGCAGCCCGTACTCTTTCAGCATCGACCGAACCTGGTTTCGAGATCGCGGCGCCATGTCTAGCTGGCTCTGGCACGAGCTCACAAGAGTCGGGTTGCCGGTCGTCTGCATCGATGCTCGGCATACGAAGGCGGCGCTTTCGGTGCGGATGAACAAAAGCGACGAGAACGCATCGGATTTGAGACGGGCGCAGCAACGACAGCAATTACGTCATCGTGTGCAAAATTTGGAAGCCGATCTGGAGTGCGCCCCTCGGACCGGACAGGGTCAAGCGGCAGTTTTGACCATCTGCCGGGCGTGTTGGTCCTCGAACTGTTGCGGGCTGAGATAGCCGAGCGCTGAGTGCAATCGGCGGGTGTTGTAAACCTCATCAATGAAGCGGGGAAGGTCCTCAGCGACGTCGGCGAAGGTTTCGTAGGCCATCGGATAGACGGCTTCGACCTTCATCGTCTTCATGAAGCTTTCCGCTTTCGCATTATCGTAGGGATTGCCCCGCCGGCCCATCGATCCAATAAGATCGTGCTCGGCGAGAACGTTGCGGTAGAGGAGTGCGGCATATTGGGCGGATTCAAGCGGTCGTCGCAACACTGATTGTGTTCACTCACGACAGCAACTCGTCAAGCGCCTCTGCCGGCGTTTTCCAGCCAAGGGTTTTTCTCGGCCGGGCATTAAGGGCCGCGGCCACGGCGGCGATCTCGTCGGCGCTGTGGACACTCAGGTCGGTGCCCTTCGGGAAGTACTGACGCAGCAGCCCATTGGTGTTCTCGTTGGTGCCGCGCTGCCAGGGGCTTTGCGGATCGCAGAAGTAGACTTGGACACCCGCGTCGATCTTGAGACGATCGTGCTGAGCCCGCCGCGCGCTTGCGCAGCAACTCAGCCAGCGCTCCAGGATCGGACTTCGCTTTCCCTTGAAAGACAGGTTTGCCAGCGTCATCGACCACGCAAACGCTGGTCTCTCGCTGCGACACGTCCAATCCGACATATTGCTTCACTGCAGCCTCCTTACTCTCAGTGGTCGGCGGCTTTGCCGTCGGCCGAACCTCCGTTCAAAGGAGCATTTCGGCTCCCTGATCCCAGGTCAGCGAACGGCGCAGTTCTTCGGGCAAGGTGATGATGGTGCGCGTAATCGCGTCGCGCACGGCTTCGGCTCCGTGTCCCGCGAGAGCAGGGCCATTCTTCATGCGCGGAGCTTCGCCATGCCCCGCAAGCCGGGGAAGATGCAGCAACATCGTGAAGCGTGTCGTACACTCAACCAGCGTGCCGATCGCCGAGCTGCCAAGACCAAGGATGAGGTCTCCTTCCCAGTGACCCGGCACCGCGCGATCGGCCGCTTCGGCGGGGCGTTGACTGATCATAATCTCCGGCAAGACAAAGCTCTTACCTCGACTGCGTACGCGGGCCCTGGGGACCCGCAGCACGCGCCCCGTTCGCAAGCAGGCCGACAGTTCGCGGCGCAGCACTCCGCGGCCCTGAACGAAGAGGGCTTGATAGATGGCTTCGTGGCTGATGCGCATCGTCTTGTCGTCCGGGAAGTCGATCGGCAAGCGTCGGGCGATCTGCTCCGGGCTCCAAGCCCTGGCCCATCGCCGATCCTTTCGCGGACCGTGCCGGCGGCCCTTCCACCGAACGGCCGGACCAGGAACGGCGGCGCCACTTGGGCCACGACAACGCCGGCCAGTCGCTGCTCCACATAAGTGCGCAAGGTTGTGTTGAGCGCAAGCTTGGTCGGTTTGGGCCGACGGGCCGATCGGTCGGCGTGCCATTGGGCTGTCGATGCACGATATTCCAGCCCGCCGCTGCGCGTCGCGGCATTGCGTCGTAGCTCACGGGAGATGGTCGAGGCGGATCGGCCAAGTCGGCGTCCGATCTCGCGTCTCGAAAGGCCCTGAACGCGAAGAAATGCGATCTCCTCACGTTCCGCAAACGCAAGGTATCGCTCTGACGGCGGCTTGGTGGAAGATCTGAACATTGCTGGTGGCATACCGCCCGCCTGTCGGAACAATCTGGTTCCAACAGGCTGCGACATACCAGCCGCCAGCGCAGCATCTTCGCTGGTCAGCCCCTGCGCTATCCCCAACCAGAATCGCTGGAGTTCAGATCGCCCCGCCACTGGCGGACGTCCTGGTGAAGGTAATGGCGCTCGTCCAGACCGTGCCGATCGCCGCTTTCGAATGCTCATCGCAACCTCCAACTTCAGAGTGTTGCGACGACCGCTTGAATCCGCCTTGCGACCCTCGGTCCGAGTGATGGACGCAGCCCGGCGGGGGTTTTCGTCGTTCGATTGCCGCCTTCAATGCTGCAACGGTCAAGCGCGCGTCGATCGACCGACCGATGGCGTAACCAACGACCTTGCGTGACCAGGCATCCAAAATGACCGCGACGTAGACGAAGCCCGCCGCAATCGTCACGTATGTTATGTCGCTCACCCAGAGCTGGTTCGGGCCGTCGGGTGTCACGTTCTTCGCCAGGTTCGGGAAGATCGGCAACTCGTAATCGCTGTCCGTAGTGGCGATGAAGCGCCGCCTGATCCTGGGCTGCAGATCGTGCTCGCGCATCAACCGTCTGACCTTCTTGTGGTTGACGACGATGCCGCGCTGCCGCAGCGCCGCCTGCATGCGGCGATAGCCGTAAGCTTCGAAGCCGTCGGAGATCTCACCCATCGTCTCGACGAGCGCTGTGTCATCCACGGCGGTTTCGGGCTGATCGTAGTAGGTTGATCGCGCGATCCCCATCAGCCGGCATCCTTCAGCGATGGAGACACCGCCGGGCCGGTGATCACGGATGTAGTCCCGCTTCTCGGACGTGGTGCGCTTTTCAGAGCCCCCTTTAGAAACTCAATTTCCAAGGCTTGCCGGCCTACCAGCCGCTCCAGCGCTGCGATCCGCGCCTCATAGGTCTGCATCGTGTCGGCCGCCGCCACGTCTTCGTCGAAGGAGCCGGCCTCGTATTTCTGAACCCAGATGCGGATCAGGTTACGCGGCAGTTCGTGCCGCTTGGCGAGACCATGCAGCGTCTCGCCGGACAGGAACTCCTGCACTACCTGACGTTTGAACTCGATGCTGTGCGTGCGATAAGTCACCATGGGCTTCCATCCTTCGAAAGCCCGGCTTCCAAGTCAATTCTGCTTGTTCATCCTGTCCGGTCCGAGGGGCGCACTCCAATCGGGGGGCAGTTTCGGAACCGCACGACGCAGCCAGCCGGCACTGCCACTACCAGAGCGGCCGCTGTGGCGGCGGGAACCGTGCCATGTCCACACAGAGAGGATTTGGGCCGCAGAATCCTCATAAAGATTTCTGATAATTAGTTTGAAGGTTTTGTCGCGACCTCGCACCTTGACCACAACGACCCCAACAGCAGAGCGGTCAGAGCGGGCGAGAAACCGTTCGCCGCCGCATCAAGTGACGTGGCAGTGCCTTGGCACTTGTTCGCAGGCCGTTCCGCGGATCACTCGCCTCCCTTTTCGGTCGCACTTGGGCCGCCGCATTAACGGGGTTGTCACGAGAGCATTCGATTCACATGATGGGCAACCGAGCAGTTCGCCAGTGTCACCAACTTCGCCCATAACGTTGATACTTTAATCCGTACCCGGAGCGACTGTCACGTTACAAAACTGCAGCAATAACCTAACAAAAAGATAACCCCCGTTTTCCGAGCGGGCGGCCATACTGCCGCCATTTCGACGTCACGCGAGAGTGGCAAGAATCGTCGCTTAGGATGGAGGCTGCCATCATGGCTATTGTTAGCTCCGGGCTTGCAGTCCTGCACCTGCACGAAGAACAAGCTCAGCAACATTCCGGTGGCAGGAGCTCTAGCGACAGGAACATAGTAATGCTTGAGCGGGCCAGGGCCATCATCCGCCAAGAGGCCGCCGCGTTGGAAAGCCTTTCAAACAGGATCGATGAGAATATCTGCCTGCTCGCGGACCACATCTTCTCTTCAATGGGCATTGTCGTCGTGTGCGGCATCGGCAAGTCGCGACTGGTCGGAGAAAAGATCGCCGCAATTCTGACATCCACCGGCACGCGATCGATTACACTCGACCCAGTCGATGCCTTACATGGGGATCTCGGGCGCGTGCGTGCCGGGGATGTCATTCTCGCACTCTCCAATTCAGACTGCTGAACTTCTGCAACTCATCCGCGCTGCCCGGCAGTTCTCTGTCATCGTCGCCGCGGTCACGGGACGGGCCAGCTCGTCGTTGGCGGAGGCTGCCGACGTGGTGCTTGACATTGGGTTGATGCAGGAAGCCTGTGCGCTTGGTCTGGCTCCGACCACCTCGACCATGGCCATGGCGGCGATGGGCGACGCCCTAGCGCTGATCCTGCAGGAGCGGCGAGGTTTCACGCGCCAGGATTTCGCACGTCTTCACCCGGGTGGAAGTCTCGGACGGGAGCTGATGCAAGTACGCGACCTGATGTGGCCACTTGAAGCGATCCCTGTTTTCCGGCCAGATACACCGCTGTCGGCAGCGCTCTCTTCGATGTGCCGCGCGCCCCGAAAGTTGGGCGTCGGCGCAGTCATCGGCGAGCAGAGGAGGGTCGTCGGGATTTTGAGCTGGGAGTTCATCGGCCGACTAGTTGAGCATGGCGCAAGTCCCGACCTCAACGATCCGGTGGAGCGGCATATGCAGCGGCCCTTCGCCACGTTTCCGGGCACGCGTCTCTCGACCGAGCCGCGCAGCTCTTCCGTGAGCACGAAATCGAGCTGATGCCAGTGCATGATGACCGGGAAGAGTTCGTGGGCCTAATCTCTCGCCAGGACGTCCTGAGCCATCCTGAATGGCGATTTTGATAGCGCAAGTGGCGATCGTTGGATGGTTTGGCACCGACTCTCTTGATGGCGGTGTGGATCACGGCAGGGCTTGCATGATGCGCGCCTTAGCGAACAGCTTCGAAATCGTGTGCAGATCCAGGAGGCCACAGGATTGTACTGCCACACTCCGGGAGTGTGTAACTGTGAGCCGCAGAGCGGTGACAACCTCGATCTCGGCGGTGCCAGGGTAAAAGGGGGTCTCGGCATGTTCCGTGCCAAGGTGAGAAATGTCTTTACCAAAATGATAGCTGCATGAGTGTCTCATGTCCGACTTTGTTAGATTGCAGGCAAAGCGGAATGGAGGGTCGTGCCCCTCGAGTGGCGCAGGTCGGAGGTGCCGAAGTCGCTCGTGAGCACGCCCTCAACAGCGCTGAAGCGAGCGAGCGGCGTTGCGTCGATGTTCCCCGGCAAGTCGGGTTGCTGATAGCAACCTGATTCAAAGGAACCGCCGAAGACGGACCACATGTTGACCAGTTCAGTTCAAGCTCTGGAGAAGACCGCCGACGCTAAAATTCGAGCTTTCCCGAAGATGGGGTGGGCGGCCATCTATTCGAGCGGGAACGCTCGGTGCAGTGCACTTCCACTGCATTAGCTTTCACTCAATTCCAAGGCCCACGGCCAGTTCGAAACGCACCCTATCCCCCGTGCGCGGCAGCACGTTCAATCCTAGCCCCGAGAGCAAGATATATCGTCCCACCCCGAAAGCGCTTCGCGTTCGGCGCCTGTCCAACGTCCGATAATTTCGGATACGCAGATCTATCCCAGCCTTTAAGCGGTTTCTCATTTGGCACGGTACATGCGCGGCCATCCGCAAACACGTCACGGACCAAGGAAATTGTTCCATGATCAACTCACCAAAAAACACCGCCGAGGCGGGTCTCCCGGACCCATCCAAGGATGACGCTCGAGTGAGGCCTGGCATCCGCGGCTCGCAGGCGCTGTCGCGGCTGCTCCAATACCCGCAGGTGCGCAAGATCCTCGACGTCGGGTCCGGAGCCGGCGAGCACGCCGCAATGATCCGGGCGACCGGCCGGAGCACGGTTATGGTCGACCTAGCGCCGCCTGCCGATCATGTCGGCGATTTCATGGAATGGCGCGGCGGCCATCGCGAATTCGATGCGGTCTGGGTCTGCCACGTGCTGGAGCACCAACCGAATTCGAACGCATTCCTGAGGGCATGCCTGGATCGCCTTCGCCCCGGCGGCCTGATCGTGGCGACGGTTCCGCCGATGAAGAATGAGATTGTGGGCGGGCATGTGTCGCTCTGGAACGCGGGGCTTCTCCTTTATCACCTGATCCTGGCGGGATTCGATTGCCGCCATGCGCGCGTAGGAACCTATGCCAGCGGACCTGGGTATCCGGTCTACAACATCAGCGTCGTCGCCACAGCGCCGGGGCTCCCGATCCGCCTGCCTCCTCTCAGGATGGACGCTGGAGATATCGAGCGCCTAGCTGACTTCTTTCCTTGCCCAGTTCGTCAGGGATTCGACGGTCGGCTTCCCGACATAAACTGGTGACCGAATGCATCGTCTCACTGACCACTACGACGCCGGCAAGCGCCCTACAGTTGCTGACCATCGCGCAGATTCGCGAGCCCGCCGGCGAGAAGGGCTCTTGCGACGACGTGAAGTTGACCGCTCTCGGCCTCCGCATCGCGGCCGAATGCAACATCGCGGGGGCGGCGGTTGGTCCACCGACGCTACGTTGCAAGACGCTGACAAAGACAATCCGCCCGTCTCAATCGAAGAACTGTCGTTGGCTCACAAGCATGAGGCCGAAATCACCAGCATCGGGGACGAAGACGTGACCATAGACGCAGGCGAAAGCTTTATACTATCGTACAAATGTCCAACATTCTTATAGAACGGTGCTTCGACACAATAGCTCTCTTGGCGACTGAAGCGAAAAGCCTGCGCCTCGAGGATATCGTCGAGCGTCTCGATCTGCCGAAAAGCGCAGTCCGTCGATTTCTATCGGTGCTTTGCCTAATTGGCTGGCTCGAGCAGGATTCCCAAACCGGCTTTTATCGTCTAACGTTGCGACTTGCTGTTCTCGGGCAAAGGCTCCTGTCTGCAACCAAAACCCCTGACATCTGCCAATTTGTCGTGGACCGCCTTGCTCAGGACAGCCAAGAACTCGTGCGTGTGGCTGCCGTCCAAGAGGACGGTCTTGCTTGGATTGCCTACGCGCAAGGGGCGAAGGCTGGCCTCATTTACGAACCGGAGACAACGGCAGAAGTGCCTTTACAAGTCACTGCCGACGGGAAGGCCTGGCTCGCAACTCTTACTACCGGAGCCGCGGTCAAGGCAGTACTGAAAAATGGGTTCGGGCATCCAGACAGCCATGGTCCCAATGCCGTCCGGACCATTGAGGCAATCCTAGGCGAACTCGAAGTCACACGAGAACAAGGCTGGGCCTTGGCAGTGGAAGAAGCCGAACCTGGCGTGGTATCGATAGCTGCGGCAATACGTCCAAATGGCGGATCACCAGTCGGGACGGTGAGTGTCGCTGGCCCAAGCCTTCGGCTGGGCGGCGAAAGAATTTTGGAAATATCGCGGCTGATCTCCATTGCGGCGGACGATCTTGCGGCGTTTTGGCCGGTGCGACATAGCCCATATTATTTGCAATTCAGTCAGGATGATCGCCTTAGGCAGCGGGCAATACCCTCGCTGACAAGGCGATTCATCTGAGCAATCTTCGGGGCGCGCAGCGGTATCGGTTCCTGAACCGATTGTTACAATCGGCGACGCCCGCACTCATCCTTTGGCAGCAAGGACGCACATGCTATGGCGGGAATGACGGAGCAATCGCCCGCATAGAAGAAACCCCGATTCACCTTAGCCAGGCCGCCGAATTGTCTCAACAAGCGGCACCACTCACTCATCGTGCGATATGCCTTCAATCGAGCGCATGCTGCACGAAACGTCTCCATCCGGGTCACTTCATTTCGTGGCTTTTCGGAACACCGACATGTATTGCCGAGATGCATTCTCAAAGGGGCGCCTCTGCCAATCTCCGCAACGCTCGATAAGCTCGAGTCCGCTCACCCTTGCAAGCAAGTCGAGCTCGGTTGGATAGATATAACGCATCTTAAGTGGTATCAGTTTGTTTCCGGAGGCCGTGATCAAAAGGTCCTGAGAAATAAAAAGTTGCTGGTTTCGATCGTGTCTGGCAAAGCGCACCATCACCCGCCGCTCGTCCGTATGCAAAACGGTGGTTCTCTGGTCTCCGTATACGCCTGAATGTGAGAAGTCGGCGGTATAAGGATAGTATAAGTCCAAAACGACTCGACCGTCTGGCCTTAGCGCCTTCACAATTGATTCAAAACAGCTTATTTGCTGTTCGGCCGTTGCCATAAGTGAAAACGTGCTATTTACACAGTATATCAGATCATATTGGATACCAAGATCGAACATTGCCATGTCGCCAAAGTGTGTCGTGACCGAACCTCTTCCCTTCCTCTCGTGAAGGGAGGCAAGCATCCTCTCCGAGTTATCGAGACCGTGAACCGATGCCCCTGTTTCCGCGAGGGGTAGGGCGATATGGCCATTTCCGACACCAAGTTCGAGTGCAGTTCCGTTTTTGACATAGGACTTGAGGAAGCCAACTGCATGCGCGTTCTCGGCAGATTTATTGAGCACTTCCGCATATTCATCATAGACGTCGCTCCATATTTCGCCATACTGTGCATAAAGGTCCTTATCTCGTACTTGATCTTTCATGATGAATTCCTTTCTCGTGGGTTTGTCTTTTCTCTTTAAGTTTTATGATACTGCATCGTCTTGCGAGGCTTGGGCCGGCCCTCACTTTGCAGATGAATGCCGCTGCCGCCTCCCCGCGGTCCACGCTGCATAGGGTTCAAAACGCGTGCCAATTTGTCTGGCCGGTCCGAAAAGATTTGTGTTAATTTCAGCTAGTTAGACCTGGCAAGGCAGGAGACTTGTAAAACGCGTATGTCGCGGACCGGACAAATTTGACAATTAGAGTCCTCTCTGATTGGGGTCGTTGAGGTCAAGCTACTCCCTCTTCTTTTCCGGCCGTTTCGTCTGCGGGTCACGCGCTTCTCGTCGCGGTCGTGGCTGCACGCAAAAGGCCGAGAGGCAGTGGCACTGTGGGGCACGGTTGGTGCTGTCCTCGACCTCCTCACAGTGCGGAAACCAGGTTCAAGGCTACCCAATCGGGCAGGCGCAAAAACTCAATAGCTCGATCTTCCACCCGAAAGGTCGAACACACCTCCTGTGGAAAACGAGCACTCGTCACCTGCGAGCCAAGCGACCATGGCCGCAACTTCGTTCACGGAGCAGAAACGCTTCATTGGGATGCGGTCGAGAATGTATGTGCGGCGCTGGTCCGCAATCAAATCAATCATTCCGCCGTCAACTGCGGTTGGTGTGATACAGTTCACCAAGACCCCGCTTGTGGCGAGTTCCTTGCCAAGTGTCTTGGTCAGAGTGATGACCCCTGCCTTGGAGGCAGCGTATGCACCCGCGAGCTCCGTCCCCTCCTTAGCTTGAACCGAGGCTATGTTAACGATTCGGCCATAGCCAGCTTGAACCATGTCGCTTGCGACGGCCTTACAACAGACAAATGTGCCCGTCAGGTTCACGTCTGTTACGCGACGCCACGTCTCGATCGTGATTTCCAGTACACGCACGAGGGGGCCGAGAAGCCCGGCATTGTTGACCAAGATTTGAACCGGTCCGAAAGCTTCACGAACCGACGCTAGCGCCATTTCGACGTCAGCTGGCACGGTGACGTCGCAATGGATCCGAAGCACCGAATCGTGACTCTGTTCTTCGCTCCCCGCGACATCAAAGACCGCAACGCGCGCGCCTTCTCGAAGGAGTCGGGCTACGATTGCGCTGCCGATCCCTCCGTGTCCACCCGTTACAATCGCTACCCGTCCTTCAAGACTCGCTGTGCTCATGTATATTTTCCTTTCTACCCAAAGTGTAAGCTTTGGGATCGGGGGGGCTGATGAAATCGTTAGTGAGAAATCCGAAGGTATTGCGTAGGCGTGGCAGTTTCACGCGACCGGATTCGGAAGAGAAGAGGGTCCAGATGTGGTGACCGGGCCAGTCCTCTCTCTCGCCCGAGTGAAACTCTCGTGGCAGAGCGCGATTCTCCTAAGCTATCAGCTCTTACCCTTCGGGCGGCATCAGTGAGATAGCGCGAAAGATCAACTGCCAGGCCATGTATGTCGATAAGTCGTGACTTTGGCTGGGTGCCCGGGCCATACGCAGAGAGAAGCAGCACCTACTGCCGGTCGGCTCTTGTCGCGCGAGGTCACCTTAGCGCCTCATTTTTGGTCAAGCCGCTGGAACCAGGACGCCCGGACGCTCATTCCAGGTAACCGGTCGGAGGAAATCATCCCCCATTTCCAATTCACAGATGTTGCCAGTGTCGACTCGGGCCAAATGCGCTACCGGAAAATCCCCAAATTTTCCCATAAGGTGCCGTCCTATACACTTGAGCGGCCCATGATCGGTGACCACGAGGATGGTTTCGGTGGATCCGTAAGAGCCCTTGAGATCCATAAGAAAGCTGTCGATCGCGTCGAAATAAACATTCTGATCCGTATTCCAGTTCGATGTTGGCCATATACTACGCCGATACCAATCGAAGAAAGCACGCGCGCCAAAACGGCGGACCACTTCAACGTTCGAGAGGCCTTCCCAGTCACCATAGTCTATCTCGCTAAGCCTCCAATCGGGGATGGGAAGCCGCCTTGCACCAGAGGTGGCCAAAGCGATCTCTGCATAGGCGCTTGTTCGCCGCAAAGGACTACAAAATGCAGCGGATGGTATGCGCCTTGCACTCCGAAGCGCGGTCCCGAGTCGCCGTGCCTGACGTTTCCCTTCCAAGACGAGAGGAGGATCGGCTTGGCCAGCTAACCATATCGCTTTCGCGCCGGGCGAAAACGTATTTCCGTGTCTGGAGCAGATGATCTTCATATTTAAGTGCTTCCGTTGACATGGCTTCATATTCGTCGTCTTGCCTCATATTGCACGTGAAATATCCGTTAATATTTGATTACAAATTTGTGAAGAATGAAGTGCGCTGGTTACGAAAGCGGTTCTCCCCTTGCTAATGCTTCTCTACCAAGAGCTTCAAATCACTGAAAAAATGAAACACGCTTCCTATGAGTATTGGCCATCTGTCAGATCATGGCCTGCCGTCGGAAGTTAACCATGAATGGCAATCCTAACGTGCCTCTGTGCGAGCGCAGCGGTCCTTGGATTACAACACGCTCGTCTCGGATATGCGGTCGCTGCCGATCGGCCAGAGGGAATTTGTCGAGAGCGTAGCGCGAGCAGCCATCTCCGCCGGTGTTCTGGGCGTGTTTATCGAGACGCATCAGGATCTTCCTAGCGCACCTCCTGAATCCCTTAAATCGCGACACGCTTTGGAACGAAGGCGGCGTCCTCAGCGACTGGAATTGGGCTCTCCTACCTGATCGTACAGCGGACTTCAGCTTCGGTGGGAAAAAGACGCCTTTTGACTTTTATGACTCAACTGCAAAGGGAGGTGGGAGCTGCTCTTCACTATGGAGTCAACATAATATGATGTTAAATCTGGCGCCATTTGTTTACACATATGTAATATAAATTATAAGAAAACTTAACGAGACAGATAGTGCGAGGCGGTTATATTGTGCTCGGGCTGTTTGCCAAGAGGAGATATATCGTTGGATGAGGATAGGATCGGATACATCAGGAAGCTAATGGCAGAAAGTCAATTGTCCGATTTTCCTAAGTATGTGCACTGTCTTGGGCTCGATCTTGAGGTTCATAAGGATGTCTTTTGGAGTGATACGGCCCGGTGGGTCACAGAACACTTGCCGCCGATGACCGGGAAGACCGTACTTGAGATCGGATGCGGGTCTGGTCTAATTGCTTTGTTTTTGGCAAAGAATGGTGCTTCGCATGTACTTGCCACTGACATAACGACAAACTCAGTCGAAAATACACTGTCTAACGCTCGCCGGAATGACATTCCAAATGTCACCTGCATTAAAAGCGATATATTCTTGTCTATTGATCAAGATGCAAAATTCGACTACATCATCTGGCATATGCCCTCTACCTATGTCCCGGACGACTTTGAAATTGCGAGTATGATTGAACATAGCAGCTTTGACCCAGGCGGATCCTTACTTGACAGATTCCTGCGCGAGTCGCCACGTCATTTGGCGCCGAACGGCGCGATAATGCTAGGGTACAACGTGTCTCGTAATAACTCGGTTATAACCGACAAGTTGGAACGCTACAGTCTTTCACATCGACGAATAGCCGACAAAAAATTTACAATAGATTCCATGATAAACCTCCACTTATATGAGCTTAAACCAATCGTGGGCGGACCATAGAGTAGCACTAGCGGCGGCTATGACGGTCACCCCTCTTTGGTAGCCCCGCACAGGGATCGTAACTGTTTGGTGGAGGGCCATGGAATGGCGGACGGATTTAGCCTCGCATAGCGCCATATGCTAATCTGATCCATCAAGAAGCCGATGCGGCCTCACGTTGGCTTGTGACCTTGCCCTTTGGATCCCTTCAGGCACCGACTAGCCGCGTTGAAGAACTCCTCGGGCGTGCCCTTGCGCGATGCGACGCGCTTTGCGGCCGGCGCCCGCTTGCGGACAAGCTCCGCAATGATCCGGGGATCAGATGCGCACTTCCCGCGCCAGATCCGTTCGCCTTCACGGCGGATCGACACTGCCGTCTCGTCCAGGGCGCGTCGCTCCCGCGATTACCCCATGCGCATGTTTTCCGGGCCCCGCGCACCTATGAGCGCGGTGTTTGGCAACAACGCAGCGAGCAAGGAGACCACCATGCATGTAGCGACAATCCGTTTGGACTTGGTCAAGAACGTCTTTCAGGTCCATGGCATTGATGGCGAAGGGCGCGTTGTGGTGCGACGACGCTTACGACGCATGGAAATGCTCCCTTTCTTTGGGGCGCTCAGCCGTGATGACAAACCGGTCGGGGCCGGAATAGCCCGCTAGGGGTTGTGAGCAATTGCTCGATGTTCTGATTGGGATCCGACCCGCAAACTTCATCAGGGCCCGCAGCCATAAGAGCTGCTTAAACGAGGCCGTCGTCATCAACCCCTTGCAATGGGGAGAACATCCACACACGCCCGTTGGAGAACAGGCCGCTGTTCAGCTCGCAGCCGATGTCTACGGCTTCATCAACAGCCACTTCTGTAACGGGCCTCGATAGGTCAATCCCTTTTTGCGTCGTCCAGTCGCCGGGGTCTTGCTTCTGTACGGGGTCGGTGCGCGACCGCCACCTGATGGAGTTTGAAGATGATAAGGCCGACCAAATCTAGTGACGCGTGATCGCGATGCCACGCAGGCTGTTGCGGTCTGACCTGATCCATCGTCCCGGCAACGGGACCTCGCTTCGGGAGGGCCTGGTGTCGTGACCCGCCCGAATACGGTTGTTCTCCCCTTTCTCAGGCGGCTGCCGTCATTGTCCTGGCCGCCGCGTGGAAGACAGTTCCATCGGCGAGCATGCGGTGCAGGATCACCGCAAGCTTGCGCGCCAGCGCCACCTTGGCCTTCTTCATCCCGGCCCGCCGGGCGATCCGCATCGCCCAGCTTTTCAGCTCCGTGCAGCCCTTGAGCGGCTTCACCAGCATGATGTGGGCGGCCCCATAGAGCGCCGTGCGCACTGCGGCATCCCCGATCTTGCTGATGCCGCCGCTATAGTCGGTCTCGCCGGATTGATACCTCTTCGGCGTCAGGCCGAAATGCGCGCCCGCCCGCTTCGACGAACGAAAGCGCCCGGGGTCGTCGATCGCAGCGGCATAAGTGAGCGCCACGATCGGACCGCCTCCCGGCGTCGACATCAACCGCCTGGCCCTGGCATCAAGGCGCACCAGCGCGCGAACCTTTTTCTCGAGAGCCTGGAACTCGCGCAGTAGCACGGCGTGCACAGAAAGCAGCACCGTGGCCACCGTCTTCAGGTTCGGATGGCTAGCCACCAGGTCACGGATGCGGCAAGCAAAGTCGCGCGGTGTTGTCTTGCCGACCTTGAGCCCGAAGCCGCGCAAAATGCCACGCACGCTGTTCTCTACATCCCTCAGCTTCGATTGAATGAGCTTGCGCGCCGTCAGGACCGCCCGCACCTCTTGCGCGGCCAGCAACTTGCAATGCACCGGCCGGAACCAGCCAAGCCGCATCAGCTGCGCGATCCCGCGAGCGTCATTGCGGTCCGACTTCACCGGATGGCCTTGAAGGCGTCGCGCACATGTCGCGTCTCCAGCAGCTCGACCGCCAGTCCCGCCTGCCGCATCGCCGCAAAGAGCCATTGCGACAGCGGCCCGGCTTCTAGCCCGATCCGCGCCAGAGGAAGGCCGAGCGAGGCAAACCAGGCAATCAATGCCTCCGGCTCGCTCGCCACCCTGGTTTCGCGAACGATCTTGCCGCTTGCATCGACAACGCACACGCTCGAGTATTCCAATGACACGTCGATCCCTGCATAGTGCTCCATGGTCGTGTCTCCTTGATGCTTGGAGCGGGCCTGTCCCGACTCCGTTAACACCATCAGTGTGAGGGACGACCACCTCATCGCCAAGCAAGCCGCGAGCGGAGCGCGCCACTCAAGCGCCGTAGCGAAGTGAGCGGCCCGCTTGGCGGCCCGTTACCCCATCTTGTTCGACCTGGTTGCCTCTGAGGCCGACCGACTGAGCGCGGTGGAGATCCGGCTTCGGGCCATCACGGGGCACCAGCAGCAGTGATGCACCCTCGCCGATGTTGCTCGGGCGATTGCGGCTGTTCCGGGCAAAGCCGCGGCAGCATTATCCCATGCCAGCTTCGATCCGCAGAATGCATCGTAGCCTTGACGCGAAATTGGGACAGTGCTATTGGAATTTTGGTTCAGATTGAACGATGTTCCAATAGTGAATGAATGTGGTGGCAGATAGCCGCCCTGATGCTGGCGTCAGTCGCCGGTATTGGCGGTTATCTTCTCTGCCTTACGGATCTGCCTTACGGAAGCCGCTCATTACTATGATTGTCTCCTGCCCTCGTCCTCCCGCTTGTGTTCGGGCGGCCGAAAATCGTCTTGGTTCACAAACTAAGGATTTTGCCGTGACAGATATCACCGGTCGCCTAGGGCGCTGCTACACCGGCGTCGTGCACGACGTCATGCGCGCCATGGGCTTTCGCGATTTCACGTTTCCTACCGAGCTCAGGCCGCTTGATCCAGCCGGCGTCATTTGCGGTCCAGCCTTTACCGTCGAAGGCGAAGCAAGCCCTACCGATGCGCACGAGACCCTGCTCGCCTGGACCGGCCTGCTCTCTAAGGCCCCGGCGGGCTCCATCTGGGTATCGCAGCCGAACGACAGGATCGTCGCGCATATGGGCGAACTCTCCGCAGAGACACTGAAGAACAAGGGAGTCCTCGGTTGCGTGGCCGACGGGTTCATTCGTGACACCAACTTTCTGCTCGAGATAGGCTTTCCGTCCTGGTCTCGGGGCTACACGCCGCGAGACATTGTAGGCCACTGGCTGCCCAAGTCTGTGAACATTGAAATCCAGATCGGCGACGTGAGGGTGGCGCCAGGCGACTACGTGCTTGGCGACCGCGACGGCCTCCTACGCATCCCCAAGGCGTCGGTCGGCGAAGTCCTCGAAAAGGCCGAGACGGCGATCGCCACCGAAAATCTTGTGCGCAAGGCGATCCTAGCCGGTGTCGACCCGCAGGAAGCTTATCTGCAGCACGGTAAATTTTGAGACGGCAGGACTATGAAAGTGTTCAAGATGGCGACCGCTGTTCAGTTACACGGAAAAGAGCCTGCGCAGAACCAAGCTCAAGTCCACGTAAGCAAGTTCGCGGTGGTCCGGCATGCGTGACGATCCGAAGCTGCTGATCCTAAATATGGCTGACAACGTCGCCACCGTGCGCACGCGGCTTAGGGCCGGCGACGTCGTCGCTCTGTCAGGCGTTCGAGTGGAGGTTTCAGCCGACATCCCTGTCGGCCACAAGGTGGCGCGAGCCGCGATCGCGGCGGGCGAGAAAATCGTAAAACTTGGCGCGCCGATCGGCTACGCAACCGAGGCGATCGCGCTCGGGGCTCATGTCCACACGCACAATATCGCTAGCGCGTATATCCCCACCTATACGAAGGACACACTATGAAAGGCTATTTGCGTAACGACGGCCGCAAGGGCATCCGCAACGTGCTCGTTGTCGTCTATACGGTCGAATGCGCGCACCATGTGGCGCGCGAAATCGCGCAGTCCTTCGAGGGACGCGACATACAGGTCATCGGCTTCCCCGGCTGTTACCCGAATGACTATGCGCGACTGATGCTCGAGCGGCTCTGTACGCACCCGAACGTCGGTGCCGCGCTTCTGATTTCGCTTGGCTGCGAGTGCATGGATAAGAATCGCCTTGCCGCTACGATCCGCCAGTCGGGCCGCCCAACGGAAGTGCTCACCATTCAAGCAGTCGGTGGCACACGTACTACGATCGAGCAGGGCCGTGCCTGGGTGCAGAGCACCCGCTCCCTTCTTAACGCGCAGAGCCCTGTCGATATGGCGGTGAGCGAGCTCGTCGTCGGTACGATCTGCGGCGGCTCGGATGGGACGAGCGGAATTACCGGCAATCCGGCGGCGGGTCGCGCATTCGATCTGCTGATCGGCGACGGCGCCGCCTGCATCTTCGAGGAAACGGGCGAATTGATCGGCTGCGAGCACATCATGGCCGCTCGCGCAAATACCGCTGAACTGGGACAATCGCTGATAGACAGCGTGGCCAAGGCGGCGCGCTACTATGCGACGCTCGGCTACGGCTCGTTCGCCGTCGGCAACGCCACAGGTGGTTTGAGTACCATCGAGGAAAAGTCGCTGGGCGCTTACGCCAAGTCCGGCGCTTCACCGGTTTCCGGCATGCTAAAGCCTGGCACCCTCCCCCCGCGAGGAGGGCTCTATCTGCTCGACGTTGTGCCAGACGGCGAGGTCCGCTTTGGCTTCCCCAACATCAACGACAATGCGGAAATCGCAGAACTGATGGCTTGCGGTGCGCATGTCAATTTGTTTGTCACTGGACGTGGATCCGTCGTCGGCTCTGCCATTTCGCCTGTCATAAAAATATGCGCCAATCCGGAGACCTACGACCGAATGGCAGATGACATGGACGTTAACGCCGGTAGAATCCTGCGTAGTGAGGCCTCTATCGACGAGGTGGCCCATGAGATTCGCGACTTGGTGGTTTCGCTTGGCGAAGGCGGTCGCACGCGGTCCGAGGAGCTCGGCCACCAGGAGTTTATATTAACCTACAAAAGTTTCGAGCCGCTTGGGCCGGCGTGCCTACCGGGTGGATAAACTCAGTCGTTGTCTGAGAGATCGTGGTATCGCTGGCGGGCGACGCATTATTGGCTTCCCGCAGCCGTAGGATCAGGCGAGAGCAAAAAGGTGGTGGCGAGCGCTCGAAGACAGATTGCATCGATCGGGCCTCGCGCCGGCCCACCGGCTTGATGCTCCTTTCCAGTGCGACCGGAGAGTTCGCTGCGTTTTACCCGCCGAGGCGGTCCAAAATCATGCGCTTGCATCCAAAGCTACTGATTCAAAACGTCCGTAGCCGTAGGGCTACGCTTTGCGCAGACTTCTGGAATACGCTTGACCGATCCACTTCTGCGGCTGATAGAATGTCATTATTTTTGGAACGATCCGTAGGAGGTGAATGGTGCGAGTGGTGAATTCCCTTGTGGAGCGTTGCTTTGCCGTAATTGAGCTACTAGCGAATGAGGCGGCAGCGATGCGTCTCGGTGAAATTGCTGAGAAGCTCGATCTTCAAAAGAGCGCAGCCCATCGAATGCTCAACATTTTGAGCGAAACCGGTTGGGTGGAGCAGGAGCCTGTCACTGGTTTTTATAAACTCACGCTCAGGCTTGCCATTTTTGGTCAACGGTTTCTAAGCGCGACCCACCTGACTGATGTCTGCCAGCCCGCGTTGGAGCAATTGGCGGCAGAAAGCTCGGAGCTTGTTCGAATGGCTGTCGTGCAGGGCGAAACCCTCACCTGGATTGCACAGGTTCAAGGCGCTCGAAATGGCTTGAAATATCAGCCTGAATTGGTAGCAAAAGTGCGCTTGGCGAACACAGCCAACGGCAAGGCTTATTTGTCGACGCTCGACCAGACAGATGCAATTCGCATCGCCATTCATGACAGCGCTGATGGACGGGAGCGATCTAACGTCCGCGTGGAAGAATTTATGGAGGAATTGAAACGAGCTCGCAACCGAGGCTGGGCGATTTCGAATGAAGAGGCTGAGCCGGGCGTTGTTGCGATTGCTGCACCGATTACATTGGGTGGCGTTCAGACGGTTGGCACGGTCAGCGTTGCAGGTCCGCGGTCGCGCCTGACCACGGAGCGGCAGGAAGAAATAGCATCATCGGTCGTTTCTACGGCTGCCAAGCTTGGGGAGTTATGGCCCCTGAGGCAACGACAAAATGCCGACAAGTGAATTGCTCATAGGATAAATTAGCTTAGCACTACTTTGGCAGATTAATCCTCGGTTAACGATGATCGGCCATCTTTGGCGCTCCAACAGGGGTGCGAAGGATGGCAGAGCAGGATGTTGCCCTGACGGAATGGCTGAAGCCGTTCGTTGAGAAGCTTGGCCACAAGAAGCGGCGGCAGATGTGCCCGGTTTATATTTCTGGTCTCATCGGGCCGGGCGATCGCAAGAGTATCGAGCCGATGGCGGAACGCCTTGCGCCTGATCGCTACGACCGCCTGCATCATTTCATCTCGGGTGGCATTTGGGACGCCGGTCCGCTTGAGGCGGAATTGGCGGTGCAGGCTGACAGAATAGTCGGGGCTTCGGATGCTTTTCTGGTGATCGATGATACAGCTCTTCCGAAGAAGGGCGACCATTCTGTTGGGGTCGCACCACAATATGCATCGATGCTGGGCAAGCGCGCCAACTGCCAGACGCTGGTGTCATTGACGCTGGCACGCGACGAAGTCCCTGTCCCGGTGCGTTTGCGGCAGTTCCTGCCCGAGAGTTGGACCAGCGATCAGGACAGAATGGCAAAGCGGGCGTTCCCGAGCTATCGCGCGTATCCCGCACCAAGCCCGAGATCGCGCTCGGCGAGATCGATCGGCTGATTGCGGCAGGTGTCCGGTTTGGTACTGTGCTCGCGGATGCAGGTTTTGGTCTATCCGCTGCATTTCGCCAGGGTTTGAGTGCGCGGGGTCTCACCTGGGCTGTCGGCATTCCCAAGCATCAGAAGGTTTATCCCCATGATGTCGCATTGATCTTTCCTTTCGCCGGCCATGGACGGCCACGTAAGCATTCCATCCCCGATACGCTATCGACAGCAGCCGAAACGATCCTCGCGGCCTCGACGTGGAGGAAACTCAGCTGGCGGCGTGGCACCAAAGGCCGGTTGACCGCGCGCTTTGCTGCCCTGCGCATTCGAATTGCTGATGGCAGTCCGCAGCGTATTCTCGACAAGGGACAACAGCATATGCCAGGCGAGGAAGCCTGGTTGGTTGGCGAGTGGCGCTCAAACGATGAACGCAAGTACTACCTGTCCAATCTTCCAGCCGAGGCGACATTAAAGCAGCTGGCGGCGGCCATCAAAGCCCGATGGGTCTGCGAGCAGGCCCATCAGCAGATGAAGGAAGAGCTCGGTCTCGATCACTTCGAAGGCCGATCGTGGCAAGGCCTCCACCGACATGCACTGATGACAATGATCGCTTATGCCTTCCTGCAACATCAGCGCCTACATGAGGCAAAGCGGGAAAAAAAGGACGAGACGCGGCCCGCCTAAACCGACACTGCCAGCCATCCGACGCGCCGTCATAGCAGCACTCTCAAACCACCATCCGACACAACGATGTCCACACTGCCGTATCCGGTTCCGAATGACCCCAAAATCAATTCTGCCAAAGTAGTGTTAGGGCGTAGACTCATTACCGCGTAGCCAGATGCGGATTGAGACGAGTTTGAGGGCGGCGAGATAGTTTTCTGCCAGCTTGTCGTAGCGGGTAGCAATACGGCGGAATTGCTTGGCCTTATTGAAGAAGCGCTCGACGAGGTTGCGCGCCTTGTAGAGGAAGGGGCTGAAGCAGATCGGCCCCTTGCGGTTGGCCTTGGGCGGGATGTTGGCCCATGCCTTTCGCTCGGTGACCGCATTGCGCAAGGCGTTGGCATCATAGCCCTTATCGGCGAGCAACATGGCGCCTTCGGGTAAATCCGAGATCAAGTCGGCAGCGGACGCGATGTCACTCTTCTGTCCTGCGGTGAGCATCAGCTTGATTGGCCTGCCTTTGGCGTCGACAAGAGCATGGATTTTGGTTGTCAGCCCGCCTCGGGATCGACCGAGACAATGATCTCGATCCCCCTTTTTGCCGTCGCACCCTGCTGATGGACGCGAACAATGGAGGTATCAATCATCTGCACCTTGCCGTCATGGGCGTTGGTGATGGCATCCATGAGGCGGTTCCACACACCTGCTTTCCGCCATCGGACGAAGCGATTGTAGCAGGTGGTGCGTGGGCCGTATCGCTCTGGCAGATCGCGCCATGGCGCACCCGATCGCAACACCCAGAAGATGCCGTTCAGCACTCGGCGGTCGTCTACGCGCGGCACTCCTCGCGGCTTGTTGGGCAACAGCGGCTCGATCACGCGCCATTCTAAGTCGGCCAGGTCATATCGGCTCATGCGGAGCCTGAATCAGATTCGGCCGCAATATAAAAGTCCCGGTCGGAAAACGACCCATTGCGGACCTACGCCTAAGAAGGATATGCTGGCGTGGCGCGCGCAGGCATCCCGCTTCATCATCGCGCATGTTCCATGAAATCAAAGAATAGATTCGACTCGCTCATGCACGCGGTCTGTGCCGGTCATGGCTATTGTGGAGGAATGCACGGCGACAAGTTCATGCATGTCACCGATTTTATTCCTCGATCCGGTGATGTTACAGCGGATCAATTCGTGGAATGGGTTTTTCTGGCTGAATATGAGAATGAGAGTGAGCGAATGCCTCCCAGATGGGACCGGCATCGCCAAAGGATACGAGACTATTTTGTTGAGCATATGGGATCAGACGTCGTCGATGCCAGCCAACTAAAATGGGGCGTGAAGGGCTAAGCCAAACCCTTTACTCTGCTTCCCACCCATCTCAGTCATACCGCATTTATGAGTTCACGACCTCACGACCTAGCCTAGCTGAGCTGGATCGAGATTTACGGCAACTCCCATGCCAAGTGTGTCCTTTTTGCTTCCTGCGGGCATCGCCTTCGGTCCCGGACCGACGATATCTGCGCAAGAGGCTTATGAACGGCCAGGTCGGACGCCGGCGGCTGCGTTCTGTACATCGCTATATCGCTCGCCACCGATTGATTGGTGCGATTTCTACATCAAGGCGCCCCCGTGCCAACGAGGTCATACTCAGGCCGAGCCGAGAGGTGCGGCACACACGTGATTAGTCGGATCCCACCATAACGCACATCACCTACAGGCGATCCACTCTAGGGGCGTAACGCAAAAAGCCCGAGACGTAATTGACACGCTATCCTAATTGGAATAACGTTCTACATAAGACGTGCAGAGGCCAACTGCTATCAGCGGGCATCCTCTGATGCGCCACTAATCCAGAGCCATCCATTCCACCTACCGTGACCCAGGGGTAACCTACCGCATGATTGCTTCAGCATCCGGTTCCGTAGAAGGCAAGTATTCGAAGTCCAGCCATTATGATGCAATTATTATTGGGGGTGGGCACAACGGGCTGGTTTGCGGGGGTTATCTCGCTCGCGCTGGCCTAAAGACCTTGGTGCTGGAGCGACGAGACATTGTAGGTGGCGCAGCCGTTACCGAGGAAATTGTTCCTGGATTTAAATTCTCTGTCTTTTCATATGGGCTCGGGCATCTGCATCCAAAGGTAAATAGGGAGCTCGAGCTCGAGAAGTTTGGACTGAGGGCCGTCAAGCACAATGACCTATTTGTGCCGATTTCTAACAAAGAGTTTTATATATATAGCAGCGACCTAGCAACGGCCCAACGACATATCGCACGCTTCTCGCAAAAAGACGCGATTAAGTATTCAGACTTTCTTGCGTACCTAGCCGATCTAGGCCCAATATTTCATAAACTTCTTCTTGAGACCCCGATAGATCCGTCTAAACGTGACTGGAAGTCTTTTAAGGAGAATTTCTCGTTCCTTTGGCGCTACAGAAAGATTGGCGATCGCATTTATAAGATCGCGGACCTGTTCACACAAAGTGCCGACGAATTTTTGTCGCAGTGGTTTGAAAGCCCAGTTATTCGAGGGCACTTCTCTTATTGGGCTGGTGTGGGCAATATGATGGGTCCCAAGTCACCAGGCTCGGCGTGGGCTACCCTGTATTACCTATTCACCATGGCAGACGGCGGAAAAGAAAATGTTCCGTCGCCAGCCGGTCACGCCGTAGGTGGAATGGGCGCCGTATCCCAAGCGCTGGCCGCCTCCGGCAAACAGTTCGGCCTTGAGATCCGGCTGAACAGCGAGGTGACGAAGGTTGAAACTCGTAATGGACGAGTAACAGGTGTCGTCACTCTCGAAGGCTCCGAATATTTCGCGCCCATCGTGATCAGCAACGCTCATGCCAAGATTTTGTTTGACGATCTCGTGGATGAGCGCGAACTTCCTACAGGATTCATTGATCAAATCCGGCGGTTCAAGACTTTTTCGACGGCATGGAAGATCAATGTTGCATGCGACACGGCGCCAAAGTTCGCCTCATTCGATCGCGAGCGTAGCGGTATCGATGCGGTCACGTTCGCTCACATCGGCCCTGATATCGACTACCTGGAGCGAGCCTACGATGACGCCAAGTATGGTTGGTATTCAGAAAAGCCTTGGATGTCCGTTGGCGTGCCTTCACTCATTGATGACACGATGGCGCCGGCCGGGAAACATGTTGTCCATCTTTATGGTGGGCATGCTCCTTATGAGTTGAAGGGGGCCAGTTGGGAGACTGAACGAGCGGGCTTCGTCAAAAGTGTCATGAACGTCCTTGACGATTTTGCTCCAGGTTTTTCGAGCAGCGTCATTGATATGCAGGTCTTGCTTCCTCCGGACATTGAACGAATCCTGAATATACCTCATGGACACATCCTTCATGGCGAGATGTCAGCGGATCAGCAGTTCTTTAAAAGGCCAGTTCCACACTACTCCGACTATCGTTCTCCAATCCACGGGCTCTATCAGTGCGGCTCCTCTTGTCATCCGGGCGGCTGTGTAAGCGGTATACCCGGGCACAACGCCGCACGGGAAATCCTCCTGGACGTCTCGAAAGGCAAGCGGCTTTGGGCTCGAAAGTAGCGGCGATGCGCGCTCGCTCGAAGAAAATCTAGCTAGCGCAAACGTCCGCCTACCCTGTTCAGTTCGTGATTGCGGACGATCTCCGAAGAGAACGGTCAGGCCCGCGATCCAGATTCTGCGGCGAGTAGAATTTGCCTGCGATTAAAATGCATTTGGGAGAAACCCTCATGAAAACGCGCGCCGCTGTCGCCGTTGCCGCCGGAAAGCCGCTGGAGATCATGGAGGTCGACCTCGACGGTCCGCGCGAGGGCGAGGTGCTGGTCGAGATCAAGGCAACAGGCATCTGCCATACCGACGAATTCACGCTGTCGGGCGCCGATCCCGAAGGCCTGTTTCCGGCCATTCTCGGCCACGAGGGCGCCGGCATCGTCGTCGATGTCGGCAAGGGCGTCGCTAGCGTCAGGAAGGGCGACCATGTCATCCCGCTCTATACGCCGGAATGCCGGCAGTGCCCGTCCTGCCTGTCGCGCAAGACCAATCTGT
>NZ_JAMYLG010000045.1:0-39102 GCF_040317865.1 Mesorhizobium sp. M1365 | reverse complement strand
CCCCCCCCCCCCCCCCCCCCCCCCCCCCCCCCCCCCCCCCCCCCCCCCCCCCCCCCCCCCCCCCCCCCCCCCCCCCCCCCCCCCAAAAGACGGGCGCGGCGACCGACGGTCGCCCGCTCGTCTTCGGAATTCGCCCTGAAGACGTCTATCTCGAGACCGGCGCGCCGGTCGAGGCGCGGGTCCACGATGTCGAGAACCATGGCGTCGAAAAGATCCTGACGCTGCGGGTCGGCGACACCATGCTGCGCGCCACCGTGCCGGCCAGGACCGACGTGCAGATAGAGCAGCCGGTGCGCTTTGCCTGGAACCCGGACAAGGTGGTGCTGTTCGACAAGGGCAGCGGAATAAGCCTGCGTCACGCCGGCTAAGTACAAGCCTCTTTGCTGCAGCTAGAACGGATGCGTTCAAATCGAGCCGTGCATACCGCTCTAAACCATGTGTTTTAGCCGCATTTGTGCGACGTCGAGTGATTCCCTTGGCTGCTAAATGCTCGAGTCTTCCCGTCATCCCCCATACGGGGGATGCGGATGCTCCGATTTGTCGAATAGGCTGATCCTTTGGTCCCAAACGGGCTTTGCAAGCCCAATTTGGAGGCCCAAAACGGAGGGTTGGCTATGGGAACTCTATTTCGCGGTTTTGCGACGATCCTACTCGTCGCCGGTATGGGATTGTCGGCGGCGCATCTGGGCGAGGCGCAGGCAGCCAAGAAAGTTGTCGCAGGCGCGAAGGTCGACGCCAAGAAGATCAAGGATCTCAACGGCACGGTCAATCTGTCCACCAGCGACTGCAAGCTGTTGTTGAGCGGCACCGTCGTGGAAGTCTCGGATGGCAGGTGCGGGGCTTCCGGCAAATATTGCAAGAGCAGCGCCGGCTCGGCCTGCATCACCGAGCAATAATCCGGCCAACGTTTAGCCGGCCTGGCGGATATCAGCCTGTTCCTCAGCCCGGAAATGGCTAGGCGGCGATCCGATGACCCGTTTGAAGGCGCGGCTGAAGGAGGCGTCGGATTCGTAGCCGAGACGAGCCGCGACGACGGAAATCTTGAGCCGGTCGCGGACCAGCCATTGCCTCGCCTGGTGCATCCGCACCTGCGTGACGTACTTTGCCGGTGTTTCGCCGACAATGGTTGCGAAGCGCTCGGCGAAACCTGATCGCGAGGCACCCATCATCTTCGCCAGGGCTTCCACCGTCCAGTCGCGGTTCGGTTCCAGATGGATCGCGGCCAGCACCCGGCCGATCTCGCGGTCCCTGACCGCCGCAATCCAACCGGAAGAGTCGCCGCAGCCGCGCTCGACCCATGAGCGGATGACGGTCGCGGCGAGCACATCGGCCAGCCGCGCCAGGATGCCGCCGGAGCCGACGCGCTCCATCGTCACCTCGCGGGCCATCGCTTCCAGCAAATGCGGGATACCTGGCTCATAGGCCTCCAACTCATGTGCGCGCATCACGTCCGGCATCATGCCGAGCAAGGGGTGCAAGCCATCGAGATTGAAATACATGCTGCCGAAAAACAGCAAGGTCCCCGGACGGCAGCCGGGCATGCCGTCATTCGACATGCAATAGACACCCTTGCAGATTTCCTCGACCTCATAGCCGTGGATCGGCGCCGCCTCGGTACCCGGCTCGCTCGCCAGCGTGTGGGCTGAGCCGCGCGGCAACAATACCGCGTCGCCAGCCTTCAGTTCCACCCATTCGCCGGACGGCTGCAGCAACCAGCAGCCTTTGCGGCCGATGAAATGAAACCGTGCCGCCGCCTGAGCCGGAAAATGGATGCCCCAGGGTTCCTTCATCTCGCAACGGCCGTAATCGACGCCTTCGAGGCGCAATCCGCGCAATATGTCTGTCAGCGGATCACCGGTGACGGGGATTTTGGACGAACGGTCAAGCATAATGGTGTTTCTAGCATGGAAACTCCAGACAGTCACTCCCTATGTTGCACTGCAGCCAGATGCTGCGCTGCAACCAGATCGGAGATCCCTCATGACCGAACCCGCGACAGGCGTCATGGACGCCGTTCTCGACCCATCGGAAACCGGCGAACGATCCGAGCCCGCATGGGGGGCAGTGGTCTCCCTGGCGCTCGGAGTCTTCGGCCTGGTGACCGCGGAATTTCTGCCTGCCAGCCTGCTGACGCCGCTTGCGCAGGATCTCGGCATCACCGAAGGCGCCGCCGGGCAGGCGGTAACGGCAACCGCCGTCATCGGCGCGATTGCGGCGCCGACCATGGCCATTGTCACCAAGCGGCTGGACCGCAGGTTGGTCATGTGGGCGCTGACGGTGCTGCTTGTGCTGTCAAACCTGGTGGCCGCGTTTGCGTCCTCGCTTCCCGTTCTTCTGATTGCCCGCATCATGCTCGGGATCAGTCTTGGCGGCTTCTGGTCGATGTCGGCAGCCATGGCGATGCGGCTCGTTCCGATGCGGCTGATGCCGCGCGCCATGTCGATCATTCTCACCGGCGTTTCGGTGGCAACGGTCTGCGCGGCTCCGGTCGGCGCCTATGTCGGCGACATCTGGGGCTGGCGGACGGCGTTCATGATCGCCGCCGTGGTCGGAGCGCTGGCGCTGCTGGTGCAGGTGGCTACCATTCCGAAGCTGCCGCCTGCAGGTACGGCAGGTTTTCGCACGCTGCTGGAGGTGATGAAGCGGCCGATGATCAGGGTGGCACTGCTGGTGGTACTACTGGTCGCCTCGGGACATTTTGCCGGCTTCACCTATGTCCGCCCGTTTCTCGAGAAGGTGCCCGCGCTGGACATCGAGACGATCTCGCTTGTGCTGCTCGCCTACGGCATTGGTGGCTTCTTCGGCAATTTTGCCGGCGGCTTCATTGCCGAACGCAGCCTCAAGGCAGCCGTCAGCCTGGCGCCCCTGCTGATCGCGTTTTCGGCGCTCCTGCTGCTGGTGGTCGGAGGTTCACCCGTCGTGGCTGCAATAGCAGTGGCCAGCTGGGGCTTTGCCTTCGGCGCCGTCCCAGTCGGGCTGCAGACCTGGCTGGTGCGGGCCGCCCCCGATCAGGCGGAAAGCGCCGGTGGGCTCATGGTTATGACGTTCCAGGTCGCCATTGCGTTGGGCGCCGTCTTCGGCGGCCTGCTTGTCGACAATACCGGCGTTGCCACCGCCTTCGCCTATTGCGCGGCGGCGACGTTGCTTGCGGCACTGGCGGCGTTCTTCCTTGGCCCCAAGCCGATCGACGACCCCAAGGCCTAAACGGAACGGCCGTCGAAGTCGAAGACCGGCACGGCGGCGACGTCCAACGCCTCGATGCAATTAATATTGATATAGGCACTTCGCCCGCTCCCTTCGCCGACATCCTCGGCGAAGGGGTGAATGCCGCAGCTGCGGCAGAAGCGGTGGGCGATGACATGGTTGCCGAAACTGTAGCGGCCGAGATCATCGCCCCAGGCAAGCACCCGCATGCTCTCATGCGGAACTGCCCATAGCAGTGCACCCTTGCGCGAGCAGATCGAGCAATTGCACCGAACGGCTCCGGTCAGCTCGCCCTCGACCTCGAACGCGACCTTGCCGCAGTGGCAGCTGCCTTGGTAGAGCATCGCGCCTTCCTCCTTCGGTTCGACAGGTGCAAATCCGACCGCGCCGGGCTATGTCTCCTGCGGCCAGTTTCTGGCTGCTACCTTAAGACGTTGCAAGCGCGCGGAGTCCGACACCGAAAAATGCAATCAGCCCGCGATCACCTCGAAGCAATTCTTTCGTCTCTTGCCGCTCGCGTCGACGATGAGAGGGTTTTCGTAAAGCTCTACCCGGAAGCCGCCCGGGCGGCGGCGGACGCCACCGATGCGCGGCGAAAAGCCGGCGTCACGCTCGGGCCGCTCGATGGGGCGATCGTCTCGATCAAGGATCTGTTCGATGTCGCCGGCGAGCCGACCACGGCGGGCTCTCTGCTGCTCGCCAACGCAGCGCCGGCGCTGCGGGATGCCATTGTCGTGCAAAAGTTGCGCCAGGCCGGTGCAATCATCCTCGGCAAGACCAACATGACCGAGTTCGCCTTTACTGCGATCGGCGTCAATCCACATTATGGCACGCCCGGCAATGCTAGCGATGCCAGCCGTATTCCGGGCGGCTCCTCCTCAGGCGCCGGCGTTTCGGTGGGCGAAGGCACCAGCGAAATCTCCATCGGTTCCGATACCGGTGGTTCGGTGCGCATTCCGGCATCGCTGAATGGCGTCGTCGGTTTCAAGCCGACTGCGCGGCGCGTGCCGCTTGCGGGTGCGTTTCCGCTGTCAGCCACGCTGGACTCGATCGGTCCGCTGGCCCGCACCGTCGCCGAATGTGCGGCGGCCGATGCAGTGATGTCGGGCGAAAACCTGGCGGCACTGTTGCCGCTGCCGCTGGACGGCCTGCGCATCGGTATTGCGCGCGGCGTGCTGTTCGATGATACGCACGAAGAGGTCGCGACGACGTTCGACCGGTGTCTGCGCAAGATGGAGCTTAGCGGCGCACGGCTTGTGGAGCTGTCGATCGACGACCTGCTTGCCGATCTGCGCGTGGCAACCCAACGCGCGTCTATCGCGGCGATGGAAGGGGCGGAGATCCATGCCGACTGGCTGGCGGCGGGAGCGACGAGGCCGGTCGATCCGCGGGTAAGCGGGCCATTGTCGCGCGCCGCCGCCATTCCGGCCACGGTCTATATCAGGGCAATGCGCCGCCGCACGGCGCTGGCCGCCGCGATGGATGACCGGCTGGCGTCGGTCGACGTGCTGGCCCTGCCGACCACACCGGTGACGGCGCCGACGATCGTGTCGATGACCAGCGACGAGGCGCTGTGCAACAGGATGGAAGGCCTTCTGCTGCGCAACACGCAGGTCGCCAACCAGTTCGATCTATCAGCCATCTCGCTGCCGATGCCGGGAATGACGCGTCCGGCCGGGCTGATGCTGGTGGCGCGCAATGGCCATGACCACCACCTGCTGCGCATCGCAGCCGGCGTGGAGGGGCTGCTTGCAAATTGATCGCACAGCGCGTGTCAGCGCGACGAGCAGTGGCCGCGTTCGCTGTCCTTGGCGGCGCGTTCGATGCTGGTGGCGACCAGCCAAGGCAGGGTGTACCGCTTGCCGTTGAAGGTCCGGGTACGGTTCTCGATCGAGCCGACAACAACGACCTTGCCGGCATAGAGCTTGTCTGAAAGATCGAGCGCCTTGTCTTGTTGCGGCAGGCGATCGATGTCGATTGAAACGCCTTTGATGAGCTTCCCAGCAGCAAGGTCGAGTGCGCTGTTCGATGGACAGGGCGCCGCCAGGCAGCGTATGCCGTTGTCGCAGAACACGTAGCTACCCTGTTCGTTGGCGAAGGCTTGCGCCGTCGCCACGCAGAAGCCGGCGGTCAGCAGGAATTTTGTGACGCTTGCCATGCTGGCACCATCGTCGGCGAATTCGGGAAAATTGGGGCGCTTTCAGAAATCGGCAGGGAACCGCCGCCGGTAGTGCTCGACCACTTCGGGGTTGCGCAGATTGACCGGCAATCTGTTGGCCAGCACCAGCAAGGCTTCGCCAGCCGCGCCGACGCCCATGCGCATCATCGACTGCTCGGTAATCCCAGCCATGTGCGGGGTGACGATCACGTTGTCGAAGCCGAAATAAGGATGGTTGGGCGGTAGCGGTTGTGTAGCAAAAACATCGAGCGCAGCGCCGCCGATGCGGCCCTTCTGCAAGGCCTCGATCAGCGCGTCGTCATCGATCACCGGCCCGCGCGAAACATTGATCAGCAGCCCATCCGGCTTCATCCGCTCAATGCGCTCGCGGCTGATCAGCCCCCGTGTTTCGGGCGTCAGCGGGCAGCACAGAACGATGATGTCGCTCTGTTCGATGAGTGCATCGATCGACAGGAAGCCGACCCTGTCCGGCGCCGGCCGCATGCTGCGCGTCGTCGCCACCACATTCAGATCGAACCCATGGGCGGCGATGTGGCCAACCGCCTGACCGATCGCGCCGAGGCCGACAATGCCGATCGTCTTGCCCGCTAGCTCGCTGGCTACCACCGTGTGTTCGCGGCCCGCCAGCCAGCCCTTCGCACGCAAGTCGCGGTCCAACACACGGAAGCGCCTAAGCAGCGCCAGCGCCGCGAACATCACATATTCGGCGACAGATCGCGCGTTCACCCCCGGCACATTCGCCACCAGCACGCCGGCCGCATTGGCCGCTTCCATCGGTACCATGTCCAGCCCGGCGCCGTGGCGGATCGCGGCCCTGAGCTTCTTCGCGCCTTCGAAAAGCGCCGCAGGCAAGGGAGCGCGAACGATGATGACATCGGCGTTCCTCGCCTCGGCGGCCAGCGTGGCCGCATCGAGGGCGGAAGCAACAACGAGTTCGCCGGCCCCGGTCAGCATGGAAGCGGCACGAGGGTGGAGTCTGTGTGTTGACAGGATCTTGGGCATTTCAGGCCTTTTCGAGCGCAGGGCTTTCCGGTTCCGCCCCACGCCCCTCGATCAGCCCCTTCCAGTAGCTTTCCGCGCCTTGCAGGTGGGCGCTCATCAGCGCCTGGGCGAGATTGCCGTCGCGGCGCAGCAGCGCCTCGTAGATCTGGATATGCTCGGCATGGGAGCGCACGCTGCGTTCGGGATCGTTGAAATAGATCGGCAGGCGCAGTTCACCCATCATGTAGTAGACGCTGCAGATATTGTGGAAGACGCTGTTCTTGGTCGCCCGCACGATCTCGAGGTGGAACTCGCGGTCTTCCCGGGCAAGCCCTTCACCGGCGGCGATGCGATCCTCGGAGGCCTTCAGGATCTCGCGCAGCCGCTCGAAATTCTCCTCGGTGGCGCGTGAACAGGCAAGTTCGGCGGCCTTGATCTCGTGGATCTTGCGCAACTCGACCGTCTCGTAGATCTGGACGGGATCGAGCGGCAGGCCGGCGCGGGCGAACAGCGCCATCGCCTCGACGCTCGCCTGCTTCGTATCGATGTAGATGCCGGATTTCGCCCGTCGCTCGACGATGCGCATGGCCTCGAGAATGGCCAGCGCCTCGCGGATCTGGCCGCGGCTGACGCTGAAATGCTCTGCCAGTTCGCGCTCCGACGGCGTGCGGCCCGTCTCCTTGTCCGAATGGGAGAACAGATAGGCGGCGAGTTCCGCGAGAAGGTTCTTTTCTTTCATGTCAGCCGTGTTGCGCGTGCGCCTCCAGGAACCGCTCCGAAATGGTGAATCCCAGCCCGGGTCTATCAGGGATCGCTACCATACCGTCCTTTGCTTCGACAGTCTCTTCGATCAGATCGTGGATCATCGGGTTGGCGCCGAGCGAATATTCGACGGTGAAGCTCGCCGGTGAAGCAGCGCAGACATGCAGCCCGGCAAAGAAGCAGGGCGCGCCGGCCCAAAGATGCGGCGCAAAGCGCAGATTGAAGGCGCTGGCGATGGTGCCGATCTTCATCGCCTCGCTGATGCCACCGCAAAAGGCCGGATCCGGCTGGAATATATCGGCAGATTTGAGCACGGCGAGGTCGCGGAAGGCATAGCGCGTCGCCTCGCTTTCGCCGGTGGCGATCGGGATCGAACCGCAGGCGCGCACCTCGGCCATGCCGGGCTTGTCGTCGGCGATCACCGGCTCCTCGAACCAGGCGAGATCGAGGTCGCCGGCGAGATGGATAAAGCGCTTGGCTTCGGCCACCGTGTAGGTGCCGTGCGCGTCGACCATCAGGTCGATATCGGGACCGAGCGCCCGTCTGGCGGCACGGACGCGAGCGGCCGAGATATGTGGGGCGCCGTCCATGGCGCCGACGCGCATCTTCAGCGCCTTGAAACCGCCCTTGGCGATGTAGGACTGCAGCTGGTCGCCGATGGCTTCCGCAGTGGCCCAGCCGCCGGAAGCATAGGCCGGCATGCGGTCCAGCTTGCGGCCGCCGAGCAGCCGCCAGACCGGAACGCCGAGCGATTTGCCAAGAATGTCCCACAATGCGATGTCGACGGCGCTGATAGCCGCGATGCTCATGCCGCGTCGCGCCAATTGCGGCATGGCGTGGCCGGCGCGAGCGGCGCTATCGTGGCGCGTGCCATTATAGAGCATCTCCCATATGACGCCGATGTCAGCCGGGTCGCGGCCGACCAGCTGCGGGCCGACCTCGTAGTTCAGCAAATGGACAAGGGCGCCGTAGCTGCCGGCGCTGCCGGCGGCATTCTTGCCCTCGCCCCAGCCGACCAGCCCGTCGTCGGTCTCGATGCGCAGGATGGCGGCGTCGAACGTCGCCACCTGACCGAAGTCGCTGCGGTGCTGCTTCGCGGCTTCGATCGGTATGCGGACCCACCAGGCTTGGACCGTCTTGATGCGCATGTTCATCCTCGGCCCGGCCGCGGTGAGGCGGAAGGGCTCTTTCCAAACGGCTCGGCTACTTGATCAGCGGCAGCAGCGTTTCCGCGTTGATGCGCATCTGGTCGGTGTAGAATTTCTCCGTGAGCACGCTGGAGCCGTGGTCCTGAATGAATTTCAGCTGCTCCGGCGAGATGTCGACGGGGTTGCGTTCGACCATGTCGGGATAGGGGGCAGCCGGCGTGCGGTCGACGGGGGCGACGAATTCATTGGTCAGCGCGCCGTCATAGCCGATCTCCTTCAGCGTGCCGACGATCTTCGGCCAGTCGATCTGCCCGAGGCCGGCGGCGAAGCGGTTGTTGTCGGCGACATGGAAGTCGTACAGGCGCTTGCCTACCTGCCGGATGGCGTCGTAGACGTTAAATTCTTCCATGTGGATGTGGTAGGCGTCGAGGCAGACGCCGCATTCGGGGCTGACCGCATCGGCCAGCGCCAGTGCCTGGGCGCCGCGGTTGAACAGATAGGTCTCGAAGCGGTTGAGTGGCTCGACCGCGATCTTGACGCCGACCTTCTTGGCGTGGGTGAAGCATTCCCGGGTGGCGTCGACCACCCATTTCCACTCCTCTTCCTCGGTGCCGTCCGGCACCACCTTGCCGACGGTGGCCGGAACCAGCGTGATGATCTCGCCATCAAGTTCGCTGACCATGGTCAGCACGTCCTTGACATACTGCACCGAGCGCTCGCGTTGGCCCTGGTCCTTGGCGGCGAGATTTCGCTCGCCCAGCATCAGCGTCACCGCTCCCCAGCAGCGAATGCCGTACTCGTTCAACAGTGCGCGCGTCTCCTTGGGCTTGTACTGATCGGGTTCGCCGGAGATCTCGATCGACTCGTAGCCGAATTTCTTGATGCGCTTGAGCGTCGTTTCCAGCGGCTCCGCCCGCATCCAATTGTGCGTCGAAAGATGCATGGTCTATCCTTCCCAGAATCGCCTGTACCAGTTCGCCTGCGGCGCACTCTGCCGAAGCGTGCCGCATGATTCTTCCCCAAGGCGTCCCAGCATTTTTTGCAAACTGGTTCGACCAATTGGGCCTGATGGGAGGTCTACAGTAATTTCATCTGGACGGCAAGAAGTGCTGCCATCAAGCGTTGGCTCCTGTCTATGCTATTGATTATACTTAAACATGTGGCCTAACTCGGCATGGTTGCAGGACCGCGGCAGCGCGTCAAATGGCTTGACCGGATTTCGGCATTTGGTAATACCAGAATAGCGGCGCTGAGCGCGCTGTGCAAAGAGACCAAAGACGCTGGCCCTGTTTTCAATCGGCGCTATGCTTGGTCGTGAAACATAGGGAGATGCCGATGCCGACGACGATGAAGGGGCCTGGTCTGTTCCTGGCGCAGTTTGCGGGCGACGCCGCGCCGTTCAATTCGCTGGCCTCGATCACCAAATGGGCGGCTGGTCTGGGCTACAAGGGCGTGCAGATCCCGACATGGGACGCCCGATTGTTCGATCTCGAGAAGGCAGCCTCCTCCAAGGCCTATTGCGACGAGGTGAAGGGCATCTGCGCCGATGCCGGCGTCGAGATCACCGAACTGTCGACGCATCTGCAGGGGCAACTGGTGGCGGTGCATCCCGCCTATGACGCGCAGTTCGACGGCTTCGCGCCGGCTGCGGTGCACAACAATCCAAAAGCAAGGCAGCAATGGGCGGTCGAACAGATGAAGTTCGCCGCCAAGGCGTCGAAGAATCTCGGGCTCAAGGCGTCGGTGTCGTTTTGCGGCGCGTTGGCCTTCCCATACCTCTACCCCTGGCCGCAGCGGCCGGCGGGATTGATCGAGGAAGCGTTTGCCGAACTCGGCAAGCGCTGGAAGCCGATTCTCGACGTTTATGACGAGAACGGCGTCGATGTCGGCTACGAAATTCATCCGGGCGAGGACGTGTTCGACGGCGCGACATTCGAGATGTTCCTCGATGCGGTCGGCGGCCATAAGCGCTGCAACATCAACTACGACCCGTCGCACTTCCTGCTGCAGCAGCTCGATTATCTCGAATTCATCGACATCTACCACGAGCGGATCAAGGCGTTCCACGTCAAGGATGCCGAGTTCAATCCGACCGGGCGGCAAGGTGTCTATTCCGGTTACCAGAGCTGGACCAACCGTGCCGGGCGTTTCCGCTCGCTCGGCGACGGGCAGGTGGATTTCGGCGGCATCTTCTCCAAGCTCACTCAATACAATTACGATTCATGGGCGGTGCTGGAATGGGAATGCTGCCTCAAGCACCCGGAGGATGGTGCGGCCGAAGGCGCTCCCTTCATCCAGCACCACATCATCAGGGTGACGGAAAAAGCATTCGACGACTTCGCCGGCGGCACGACCGATAAAAAGATGCTGCGCGGCATGATGGGGATCTAGCACAGATATCCCTCCCCCTCGAAGGGAGGGTCGATCCACGCAGCGGATCGGGGTGGGGTCGCCGGGCGTAGAGCTCGGCATGAACCAACCCCACCCGGCCGTGCGGGCCACCTTCCCCTCAGCGGAGGGGTATTTCAGTGACGAGGGAGAAAATCATGGTTGGCGCATCGAAGACGGAAACGGGAGGCGGTCCGATCCGCTACGGCATGGTTGGCGGCGGACAAGGCG
This sequence comes from Mesorhizobium sp. M1365, assembly GCF_040317865.1. NCBI lineage: Bacteria > Pseudomonadati > Pseudomonadota > Alphaproteobacteria > Hyphomicrobiales > Phyllobacteriaceae > Mesorhizobium > Mesorhizobium sp. M1365. Next base: position 28,209 of record NZ_JAMYLG010000045.1, on the reverse strand, counting down.
CCTTTATCGGCGCGGTGCACCGCATCGCGGCGCGCATTGATAACGAGTTCGTGCTGGTTGCCGGGGCCCTCTCGTCGAATCCGGAGCGCGCCAAGGCCTCGGCGGCCGAGCTTGGGCTCGATCCGGCACGCAGCTACGGCTCCTATGCCGAGATGGCCAAGGCGGAGGCCAAGCGGCCGGATGGCATCGAGGCGGTGGCCATCGTCACGCCGAACAATGTGCACGTGCCGGCAGCCAAGGCTTTTCTCGAGGCCGGCATCCATGTCATCTGCGACAAGCCGCTGGCGACGTCGCTGGCCGAGGCGAAGAGGTTGGCCGCGCTGGTCGAGAAGACCGGCAAGGTGTTCGTGCTGACGCATAACTACACCGCCTATCCGATGGTGCGGCAGGCACGCGAGATGGTGGCCAAGGGACAGCTCGGCGATATCCGTATCGTGCAGTCGGAATATCCGCAGGACTGGCTGACCGAAGACCTGGCCGCCACCGGCCAGAAGCAGGCTGCGTGGCGCTCTGACCCGAAGCAGGCGGGTGCCGGCGGTGCGCTGGGCGATATCGGCACGCATGCCTACAACCTTGCCCGTTTCGTCTCCGGGCTGGAGCTCGATTCGTTGTCGGCCGATCTCGATGCCTTCGTGCCGGGGAGGCTGCTCGACGACAACATCAATGTGCTGCTGCGCTTCAAGCCGGTCGGCGGGTCGCACCCGGCGAAGGGAATGATCTGGGCAAGCCAGGTGGCGCCCGGCCACGAGAACGGGTTGAAATTGCGCATCTACGGCTCGAAGGGCGGCCTCGAATGGGTGCAGGCCGACCCGAACTATCTCTGGTACACGCCGTTCGGCCAGCCGAAGCAGTTGATTACCCGTAATGGCGCCGGCGCGCTCCCCGTCGCCGGGCGCGTCAGCCGCGTTCCGCCAGGGCATCCGGAAGGCTATCTCGAAGGTTTCGCCAACATCTATCAGGAAGCCGCGCGGGCTATTCGTGCAGCGCGCCGGAAGGGCGGGAAGCCGGCCAAGGATGTCGTCTTCCCGACCGTGCAGGACGGCGTCGAGGGCATGGCCTTCATCGAGGCCTGCGTGAAGTCGTCGAAGAAGAACGGAGCGTGGACGAAGCTTTAATCGCTGCGCCCGGTTAATGGGAAGTCCCCGTCACCCGGATTGCCAGCCGAATTGCAAGGCAATTCGGGGCAATCCGACCTTTCCTCGTGGGGAGAGGAGATCGTTGGCGCTGGCGTTCACCTCTTTTCCCCGGCGGGGAGAAGGTGGCCACGAAGCGGCCGGATGAGGGGGCTTGTGGCGAAGTCGCCGGAGGAGCAAGCCCGGCCGTAAAAAGGGGAGGGGCGTCGATGAAAATCGGCATGTGCATGTTGTTGTGGACGACCAGTGTCTCAAAAAAACACGAGCCGTTGTTGAGGGACATCAAGGCGACCGGCTTCGACGGCGTCGAGATACCGGTCTTCTCCGGCACGCCGGACAACTACAGGAAACTCGGCGAGCTGCTCGACCGTATCGGGCTGCAACGCACCGCCGTCTCGGCGATGGGCGATCCGGCGATGAATTTGATCTCGCCGGATGCCTCGACGCGCAAGGCCGGTATCGACTACATGAAATCGACGATCGACTGCGCTCAGGCGCTTGGCGCGAACACGTTGAGCGGCCCGCTCCATTCGACACTCGGGGTCTTCTCCGGCAGCGGGCCGACGGCGGCCGAGAAAAAACGTTCGGTCGCTTCGCAGCGCGTCATCGGTGACCATGCCGGCAACAAGGGTGTCACCATCGGGCTGGAGGCGCTCAACCGCTTCGAATGCTATCTGCTCAACACGATGGACGATTTGTCGGCGCATATCGACGCGATCGACCGGCCGCACATCAAGGCGATGTACGACACGTTCCATGCCAACATCGAAGAGGCTGACCCGATCGGGGCCTATACGCGCAACCGCAAGAACATCGTCCATATCCACATTTCGGAGAACGATCGCGGCGTGCCGGGCCGCGGCCACGTCCCTTGGAAAGAGACGTTCTCTGCCATCCGCAAGAGCGGTTATGACGATTGGCTGACGATCGAGGCGTTCGGCCGCTCGCTGAAGGATCTGGCCGCGGCCACCAAGGTGTGGCGCGACTTTTCCGAAGGCCCGGAAGCCGTCTACCGCGACGGCTACAGGCATATCAGGAATGGATGGAGGAAGGCGCCCTAACCGCACGCCTGCGCAACGCCTCTGTCAGCCCTGGCCGGCCTGGATCCGGTTGTAGTCGTGGATCGTCCTGCTCAAGCGGCGGCGCAGGAAATTGGAAATGTTGTCGAAGATGAAAACGACGAGCAGGACCAAGAGCACCATGTAGAAGACATTGGCCCAGTTGGAATTGGTGCGCATCGCCTCCCAGAGCTTCAGGCCGATGCACCGGCACCGACGGCGCCGATGATCGTCGCGCCCCTGGTGTTGGATTCCCACTGATAGAGTGTCTGGCTGATGAAGACCGGGATCACTTCCGGCAGCACGCCATAGCGCTGCACCAGCAAGCCGTTGGCGCCGGTCGACTGGATGCCCTCGCGTGGCTTGTCGTCGATGTTCTCGAGGCCCTCCGAATAGACTTTGCCGAGCGTGCCGATCTCGGTGAAGAAAATCGCGGCGCTGCCGGCAAGCGGGCCCGGGCCGAAGGCGCGGGTGAAGAACAGCGCCCAGATCAGCATGTCGACCGAACGCATGAAATCGAAGAACCGCTTTAGCACCTGGCTAAGCAGGCCGCTCGGGGTGATGTTGCGGGCGGCGAAGAAGGCGAGCGGGAAGGCAACGATGCCGCCGAGCAAGGTGCCGAGAAACGCCATGACGATGGTCTGGAACAGCTTCGTCCAGACGTCGCCATGCTGCCATTGGGCGTTGTTCCAGATATTGTCGGCGGCCAGCGCAATGTTTGATGTGCCCGGCTTGAGCTGGGGTCCGGACATCAGCAACGAGACCACCTCGCCGGGCGACTTGCCGAAGAAGGGCGAGCGTGTGTCGAAGACGAAATTCGCCCAGCCGAGGAAGCGTTTGCGGACCTTGACGCGATCGACGGTTATGCGGACCTCGCCGGCAAAGCCCATCCTGGCGACGATCTCATCGTCATGCGCGGTGATCCACTCCGGCACCGGGCCGGATATTACCGGTTTGCCGCTGGTCAACGACATCGGCACCGCCTGGCCATTGGCGACCAGCGTCGCCTCGGTCTTGTCGAAGATGACCGATTTGGCCCGGCCGTCGATCAGGATGGTGTAGGAACCGTTGGCGTTGGTGATGACCCAATCGGGATGCGGGTCTTCGCCGAGCGCCGAAAAACGCGGGTATCTGGGTGTGATCTGAGGCTGGTCGAGACGGAATTCCGGCTGCAGATCGTAGCTGATCCATTGCGTCAGGAAGAGCGGCAGGCGCTCCCAGTGCGATTCCCTCAGCACTTGCGGCAGGCTGAAGAACCACAAGGCGTAGAGGAGATAGAGCAGGATGCCTGTGAACAGGACCAGCGGGCCGAAGCGTTTGTACAAGGGCCGCCGGAACACTTGGGGAAAGCGCTCCTCGATCGACCGCATCTCATCGGCGGTCATTGCGGCCATGGGCCGTCTTCTTGTTGATTTGCCATGATCTTTTCCAAAAACCGGAATCCACTTTTTGGGATCATGGTCAGGCACCCATCATGAATGCCTGCTCGCCGACGAGCTTGCGGCGTAGCCAGGCGGAAAACTGGTCGACGAGGAAGATCGTCGTGAACAGCAGCAGCACCAATGCCAGCGTCTTGGCGCCGAAGCCGCGCGAGATGGAGAGCTTCAGTTCCTCGCCGATGCCGCCACCGCCGACCGCGCCGATAATGGTCGAGATACGCACATTGATCTCGATCCTGAGCAGCGTGTAGGACATGAAATTGGGCAGCACTTGCGGCAGGCCGGCAAAGCGCACGCGCTCGAACCAGTTGGCGCCGACCGCGCGCAGGCCTTCTTCGGCGCGCATGTCGATGTTTTCGTTGATCTCGTAGAAGAGCTTGCCGAGGGCGCCGATGGAATGCAGGCCGATGGCGATGATGGCTGCGACCGGGCCGGTCGAGAGGATGGCTGCGAACAGGCCGGCAATGACGATCTCGGGGAAGGCGCGAAGCAGTTCCATGAAGCGCTTTACGACGAGCCTGAGCATCGGACTGGGCGTCAAGTTGCGCGCGGCGATGAAGGAAAAGGGCACCGCAAAGACAAAGCCGATGAAAGTGGAAACCAGCGCCACGTTAAGCGTGGTGAGCATCAGCTCGAAATATTCGGGTAGATAAAAGCCGCCCCAGAGATAGACGCGGCCAAGCGGGAAGTTGAACTCTTGGCTGCCCTTGTCATGCGGCGATGCGATGTCGAACAGCGCCCGCCAGACGTCGTTCCAGTCCTTGGGAACAAGCCAACTAAGGAAATCCAGTATGTGCGGCAGCCGATCGAAGAAATGTCCGGCATTGGCCTCGTCGGCGAACCACATGGCTGTGCACATGGCGACAAGCAGTGAGCCGATGCCGAGCGCCGTGTAGAACCGTCGCAAGGACGTCTGGCGTCGCCAGGCGTCTGCTGCCTGCCGGACCGCGTCTGAACGAATTGTAGCGGCGAAGGTCATACGGGGTCACGAGCGGACACACAAAAAGGGCGGCGACCGCATCGGCCCGAAAGTCGACTTTCGGAAAGCACGATGCGGCATCTAAGTGTTAGAGCGTACTTTGTGCGTCCAAGTGGACGCACGTCGCTCTAATGGACGCCGTCCTTTTCGAAATTGTCGTCAGCCGCCGATCGCGGCTTTGCGGGCTTCGACGATGACGCTGTAGAAGTCCGGCTTCACCGGAACATAGCCGGTGAAATCGCCGCCTTCGATGGCCTCGAAGCAAGGCTTGTCCTTGGCCGGCAGGCCGGTGAAGAAGTTGGCGAGCTTGGCGCTCATGTCGCCGCCGAGTGCGGTGCGCACGACCAGCGGGCCGTTCGGGATCAAGCCGGAGCGCCAGACTTCAACGAAATCGTTGGGGTCCACGGCGCCCTTGGCGACTTCCTTGTGGAAGGTGCCGGAGGTGTAGCCGTTCTTGAAGTCGCCGATGCCCGAGGAGTCGTCAATCGCAACATCGACCTTGCCGTCGCGAACCGCGAGAAGGTTGTTCTCGTGGCCGCCATTGAACTGGGTCGAGGCGAAGAAGGTTTCGTTCGAAGCGCCGGTGTCCTTCGGGATCTGGGTCAGCGGGATCAGGTAGCCGGAGGTCGAATCCGGGTCGGCATAGCCGAGCTTCTTGCCCTTGGCCGACTTGATGTCGGTGATGCCGGACGACTTCAGCGCCAGGCCGATCGAATAATAGCCGGTCGCGCCGTCGGTCTGCTGGGTGGTGAGGATCGGGGTCACGGCGTTCGGATCCTTGAGGTAGACGCTGGCATAGCCCGACGCGCCAAGCTCTGCGAAATCGAGCGTGCCGCCGAGCAGGCCCTGGATAACGCCGTCATAGTCGGCGGCCGGGAACAGCGAGACCTTCTCGAAGCCGAATTCGGACTTCAGGTGATCGGCGAGGCACTGAAAGTTGCGCAGCCGGTCCGCTTCGTTTTCACCGCCAAGGATGCCGATGCGGAATTCCTTGATATCCTGGGCGTGAGCGGCGCTTGCCGCGATGGCGAGCAATGAAACGGCGCCAAAAACCATCTTCCTGAACATTATCTCTCTCCTGTTGGTCTCGGCCTCGCGCCGGTAGCGTTCGAATTTTTTGACAGGTGCCTTTGACGCGGGCGGGCGATCAGGTCGTTCTCAATATCCCGGGAATGCGGGCTCGAGCGGTCCGGCGGATGCAGCGATTTTCTGTTTGATGGCGACACTGGTGGAGGTGATGGCCTCGGAGATTTCGCCGCCATTGCTGTCGGCGCCGTAGACCATGCGCACGGCCTCGCGGTTGAGGGCTTCAGGCGGGCCGTCGAAGACGACCTTGCCGGCGGCCATGCCGATGATGCGGTTGCAGTAGGTGCGGGCCGTATCCAGCGTATGCAGATTTGTGATGACGGTGATGCCCTCGCGCAAATTGATGTCCTGCAGCGAATCCATCACCACCTTGGCGTTGAGCGGATCGAGCGAGGCAATCGGCTCATCCGCCAGCAACACCTTCGGCTGCTGCATCATGGCGCGCGCAATCGCAACGCGCTGCTGCTGGCCGCCGGAAAGCGTGCCGGCCGGCTGCAGGGCGGTGCGGGCGATGTCGAGGCGCTCGAGGGCTGCAACCGCCTCGGCGCATTCACCGCGGGAGAACATGCTAAATAGGTTGGACACGGTCGAACGGTGATTGAGCCGGCCGAGCAGCACATTGGTCAGCACATCGAGGCGCGGCACCAGGTTGAACTGCTGGAAGATCATGGCGCAGTCGCGCTGCCAGCGTCGGAGCGGCGAGCCGCGCAGCCGGGAAATTTCGGCGCCGTCAAAAAAAATCGATCCTTGGCTCGGATCGATGAGGCGGTTGATCATGCGCAGAAGCGTCGATTTGCCGGCGCCGGAGCGACCGATGATGCCGACCATCTGACCGTGCGGAATCGAGATGTCGACATTGCTGACAGCGGTGTTCTTGCCGAACCGGCGGGTGACGCCGCGAATTTCGAGCGTTGCTGACATTTCTGGCGTTGCTGACATGGGTAAGTTCCAGTCCAGTCGCGGTTGAAGGTCTGTTAACCCTCGCTAGCGCAACGGCATGAACCTGCGGTGTCGGATTGATGTCAGTTTTGTTACTGCCCACAGGCGCGTTTGGCGCGAAGGCGAGTTGACCCAAACCGCTGCCGTCCGGGCGGCTTGGATGGGATCAGCCGAGGATCAGCAACTCCTCGAAATGCTCCATGTCCCTGAAGCGGCAAAAGGCAGGTGGCCGCAGCTCGATCACCGGAGCCTGGCGGGCAAACAGCGAGAGGCAATCGTCGAACAGATCTTGCCACTCGGACGCCCCTTCGTCCGCCAGACGCCGGATCTGGTAGGCGAACGTGATGTGGAAGACGTAAGTGTCGTGGTCGGGATGCCGGTATCCGAAAGGCGCCGACAAGGCATCGCGCCATGCGCGCAGGATATGCACGTCCTCATCGGTTGCGCCGGCAACGGTCAAGCCCGTCGGCACGACATCGACGACCTTGATCTTGAAGGCGCCGTAGCCTTCGAAGCCGTTCAGGCGTTCCTGATAGAGGCGGGTCATGTCGTCGATGCTGGTGTCGAGCGGCACATCCTCCGGCCAATAGGGAAGCCGGCGGCGGTATTCGATGATGCCCTGGAACAGCGTCATGTGCAGGCTGGAGACGGGCGTGAAGGCCAGCCCGTCGGCATCAGGCATGGCGCGCATGCGCTCACGCACGTCGATGATCACCGCTTCCGAAGCCGAGCCGTTGACGAGATGGCAGACGACCGTGTTGCCGGGCTCGTTGAGAAAATTACCAGAGGTGTCGTAGCGCCTGCCGAGATGCACCGGAGGGGTCGGGTTCGAGCCGGCAAAGAATCCGGCGAGCGAAGGTCTGACTGAAACAGGCATTGCGATCTCCAAAGGAAGGCCGCGTCCTGCCCCGACGATGTGTCAGGGACATGAAAACCGTGCCAAGAAGTAGAATATCAAAGGCATGATTCGCCAAGTGATGCTGCCGGGGTTTCCACATCATCAAGATTGAAATAAAGATTCAAACTCGTATCAAAGAGAGGCTTCCTAATTGCTACGTTGGCGCCAGTGGTTGCGACTGTATGCTGCAGGGGTAGTCGCTGCGATGAGTTTCACAGTGGCCCTGGTTTTGACGTCCATATATCGGGTTGGTAGCTTGAACCATCCAATATCTGGATACTTGTACAATTATGGAAATGGGCGTGACGCGGCCATTATTCTAATGATTCTCATTTTTTTAATCGTTCTAGTTACGATAAATTTTGCAAATAAAGTTGAGGAAAAAACCAAATCGCTTATAGATATTGGTTATGACAAAAAATTTATAGAACTTATCAGGTTAAATCAGACTGGTGTTGCTATTCTTATTACGTTAGGATTTCTTTCTATTATTTTGGACATTTGCCTGAGCGGCTGACTTATTCAGGGCGTCAACCCCCATGCTTCTCCAAAAACTGATTGGCCTCCAGCTCGCGGAAATCGTCGAGCGCGGCGCGCAGCCTTGCATGGTCCCAGTCCCACCAGGCGAGCGCCTGGTAGCGCTCCGCGGTGCGGCGGTCGAAGCGTTCGCGGATCGGCTTGGCCGGTACGCCGGCGACGACGGTGTAGGGCGCGACGTCCTTCGACACCACCGCGCCGGCACCGACCGCCGCGCCATGGCCGACGGTGACGCCGGGCAGGATGGTCGAGCCGTGGCCGAGCCAGGTGTCGTGGCCGATGGTGACGCGTTTGGCGCGGCGCTTGGCGAAGAATTCGCTCTCGTGCTCGCGTCGTCCCAATAATCCGAGGCGCGATAGGTGAAATGGTGCAGCGTCGGCCGCTAGGTCGGATGGTTGGTGGCGTTGATGCGCACGCTGGCGGCGATGTTGGCGAATTTGCCGATCGTCACGCACCAGACGCCACAGTCCTGCATCATGTAGGAATAGTCGCCGAGCGTGCTTTCCGACACCCGGCAGCGCTCGGCGATCTCGGTCCAGCGGCCGAGCGTCGAGTTCTCGACTTGCGCCGTCTCGTGGACCAGCGGCGTTTCCGACAGCTTTCTTGTCATGCGGCAATTTTCCCGGCGGCAAAAGCTGTCACGTCGATGACGCGGTCGGCCACCGCCTCGCGCACGTCGTGGTCGTGGAAGATACCAAGCAGGGCAACGCCGGCCGCCTTCTTGGCCGCGACCAGCGCAATCACCACGTCGCGGTTCCTGGCATCGAGCGAAGCGGTCGGCTCGTCGAGCAGCAGGATCGGATGCTCGGTGATGAAGCCGCGCGCGATGTTGACGCGCTGCTGTTCACCGCCGGAGAACGTCGCCGGCGGCAGCGCCCAGAGCTTCTCCGGCAGGTTGAGCTGCGCCAGCAAGGCGCGTGCCTTGCCGTGCGCGACCTCGCGCTCCTCGCCGCGCTCGACCAGCGGTTCGGCCACGACATCGAGCGCAGAGACACGCGGCACGGTGCGCAGGAACTGGCTGACATAGCCGATGGTAAGCCGGCGCACGGCAAGCACGGTGCGCGGGCTGGCCGAGGCGAGATCGATGAGCCCGCCCTCGTGCTGGACGATGATCTGGCCTTCATCGGCGGCATAATTTCCGTAGAGCATTTTCAGGATCGAGCTCTTGCCGGCGCCGGAAGGGCCGCCGAGCACGGCGCATTCGCCGCTCCTGATCGAGAACGACACGCCGGCGACGACAGGCAGTTTGATGCCGTCGCGCAGATGCATGGTGAAGCTCTTCGCGACATCGGAGACAACGAGCGGGGTTGTCATCAGAGGGTTCTCCAATCGTCATTCGTCTGCGGGCCAACACCCCCCTCTGGCCTGCCGGCCATCTCCCCCTCAGGGGGGGAGATTGGCTGTCGCATTCGGTTTCGCCATTCTCCTGTGTCGCAGAACGGGCGGGACATAAAAGCTGCTGATCTCCCCCCTTGAGGGGGAGATGGCCGGCAGGCCAGAGGGGGGTACGCCGGAGCAATCATCGTCACACCTGCAGGATCGAGGAGACAAGCAACTGGGTATAAGGCGCGCGCGGATCGTCGAGGACGCGGTCGGTGAGGCCGCTTTCGACGACGCGGCCGTCCTTCATCACCATCATGCGCTGCGACAACAGCCGCGCCACGGCGAGATCGTGGGTGACGACGATGGCGGCCAGGCCGAGATCGGTGACCAGGCCGCGCAACAGATCGAGCAGGCGCGCCTGCACCGAGACGTCGAGGCCGCCGGTTGGCTCGTCCATGAACACCAGCCGCGGCCCGGTGACGAGGTTGCGGGCGATCTGCAGGCGCTGGCGCATGCCTCCGGAAAAGGCGCGCGGCTCGTCGTCGATGCGGTCTTGGTCGATCTCGACACGAGACAACCAGTCGACCGCCGTTGCGCGGATCCTGCCATAGTGACGGTCGCCGACCGCCATCAGCCGCTCGCCGACATTGGCGCCGGCCGACACCGTCATGCGCAGCCCGTCGGCCGGGTTCTGATGGACAAAACCCCAATCGGTGCGCATCAGGAAGCGGCGCTCGGCCTCGCTCATGCGGTAGAGTTCGCGAAACTGGCCGTCGCGCATCCGGTAGCTGGCGGTGCCGGAGCTGGGCAGCAGTCGAGTTGACAGGCAGTTGAGCAAAGTCGTCTTGCCGGAACCGGATTCGCCGACCACCGCCAGCACTTCGCCCGGCCAGAGGTCAAAAGTGACGTTCTCGCAGCCGACGCGCGAGCCGTAGAATTTGGACAGTGCCGAAACGCGCAGCAGCGGTTCGTCGATCATTGCGCCGGCTCCGTTTTTCCTGGGGCAAGATGGGTCTCGGGCGCGAGATGGCCGCGGCCGCCTTCCGCGCGCCGCCTCTCGCAATGATCGGTATCGGAGCAGACGAACATGTGGCCGCCATGGTCGTCGAGGATGACCTCGTCGAGATAGACGTTCTCGGCCGCGCACAGCGCGCAGGGCTGGTCGAAGGTCTGCACCTCGAACGGATGGTCCTCGAAATCGAGGCTGACCACATCGGTGAAGGGCGGCAGCGCGTAGATGCGCTTTTCGCGGCCGGCGCCGAACAATTGCAAAGCCGGCGAACGGTGCATCTTCGGATTGTCGAATTTCGGCGTCGGCGAGGGATCCATCACATAGCGGCCCTCAACCTTGACCGGGTAGGCGTAGGTGGTGGCGATGCGGCCATGCCTGGCGATGTCTTCGTAGAGTTTTACATGCATCAGACCGTATTCCTCCAGCGCATGCATCTTGCGCGTCTCCGTCTCGCGTGGTTCGAGGAAGCGCAGCGGTTCGGGGATGGGCACCTGATAGACCAGCACCTGGCCGGCACTCAGCGGATATTCGGGAATGCGGTGGCGCGTCTGGATGATGGTCGCCTTGGCCGTCTCGGTGGTGACGGCGACATTGGCGACCTTCTTGAAGAAGGCGCGGATCGAAACCGCATTGGTGGTGTCGTCGGCGCCCTGGTCGATGACCTTGAGCACATCGTCCGGGCCAATGATCGAAGCGGTGACCTGCACGCCGCCGGTGCCCCAACCATAGGGCATCGGCATTTCGCGCGAGGCGAACGGCACCTGATAGCCAGGAATGGCGATGCCCTTGAGGATCGCCCGACGGATCATCCGCTTGGTCTGTTCGTCAAGATAGGCGAAGTTGTAGGTGGCGATGTCCGCTGGTTGTGCACTCATTCCGCTGCCTGCCTCTTTTCTTCGGCCTTGCCGGCATTTTCGCGGGCATCATGCTCGGCGCGCATGCGGCGCACGAGGTCGAGCTCGGCCTGGAAGTCGACATAATGCGGCAGCTTCAGATGCTCGACGAAGCCGGTCGCCTGGACATTGTCGGAATGCGAGATGACGAACTCCTCGTCCTGCGCTGCGGCGATGACATCCTCACCCAACTCCGAGGCGCGCAGCGCGCGGTCGCATAGCGCCATGGCCATGGCCTTGCGCTCGCTCTGGCCGAAGACGAGGCCATAGCCGCGGGTGAATTGCGGCGGCGCCTTGGCCGAGCCCTTGAACTGGTTGACCATCTGGCATTCGGTGACGCGGATGCTGCCGAGCGGCACGGCAAAGGGCAGTTCCGGCACGTCCAGTTCCAGTTCGACCTCGCCGATGCGAACCTCGCCGACGAAGGGATGGTTGCGCGCGTAGCCGCGCTGGGTGGAATAGCCGAGCGCCAGCAGAAACCCCTCGTCGCCGCGCGACAGCGCCTGCAGGCGGATGTCGCGCGCCATCGGGAATTCGAGCGGCTCGCGGGTGATGTCGCCGGGGGTATGATCCCCAGGCAGGTCGCCGTCGGGCTCGATCAGGCCTTCGCGGGCGAGGATGGCCGAGACGCGCGGCATGGCTTCCGCCTTGCCTGCGCGCTGCTCCGGTTCGGCGACATCGCCGCCGGCGGCGAGCTCGGGATCGAGCAGGCGGTGGGTGTAGTCGAAAGTCGGGCCGAGCAGCTGCCCGCCGGGCAGGTCCTTGTAGGTGGCCGACAGCCGTCGCTCGACCAGCATCGTGCCGGTGTCGATCGCCCTTGTGTAGCCGAAACGCGGCAGCGTGGTGCGATAGGCGCGAACCAGGAAGATCGCCTCGATCATGTCGCCGCGCGCCTGGACGATGGCGAGTGCCGCCAATTCCCGGTCGTAGAGCGAACCTTCGCTCATCACCCGGTCGACGCCGAGCGCCAGCTGCTCGACGATCTGGTCGAGGCGAAGTGCGGGCACCGAGCGGTCGCCGCGCCGGCGGTCGGCGAGCAGTTTGTGGGCGTTGCGAATGGCCGCTTCGCCACCCTTTACCGCGACATACATGCTATGCCTCCATCGTCTTGATGCGCGTCGTGCGCGGCAGGCAGGCAATTGCTTCGGACGTGGCGAGGATGATGTCGACGCCACGCGGAAAACGCTGCTTGTTCTGCTTCCATTGCTCGACGAAATGGCGCGGCATTTGCGCCGGCGCGATCGTCGCCGTCGTCTCGATGCCCGGGCCTTCGAGCAGCAGCGCAGCGCCGGAGACAAGATCGCTGACCTCGAGGATCAGCGTCGTGGAGCGATCGGGATAATCCCGGGTGCCTTGCGAAAACCCGTCGAGCGCCATCATCTCGGCCGGCGTGGCGATCAGCGCGAAATGCGCGTCGGCCGGGGTGTTGGCCAGCGGCGCGCCGGTATGAAAGCCAAGCCAGGATTTCACCGTCGCTGAAGCCTGCAAGGCGTGGTCGAGCCAGAGCGGCGTGTCGTTATCGCACAGCGCCAGCGCAACGGCGCCGGCGGTGGCCGACAGCGGCACCGGGGGGTGGGCGAGGGCCGGCAGCGGCTGCACACTGCCTGGCCGCGCCATCGCGTCCATCACGGCACGGAATACGGTCTGCGCGTTGAATACCGGATCGGCGAAGCCGCCTTCAATGGATTGAGTGGCGATATTCATCAGTCTTCTCCGCGCACCATGGTGAAGAAATCGACCTTGGTCGCCGCCGTCTCGGCGCGGCGCTGTTCACGCGCCTTGGCCAGTGCCGCCTGCAATGGCGCAACGATCCTGATCTCGACCTCATTGCGGTGGGCCGGGTCCTGCCACAGCGCATCGGCGATTGCCGCCAGCCTTGCCTTCTGCTTGTCGCGGCCGAGCGCGTAGCAGTGGCCGACATGGCCGGACGCAAGCCGCACCGTGGCACGGGTGACCGTCGCCTCGCCGACATTGAAGGGCGCGCCGCCGCCGCCGATGCGGCCGCGTACCGTAACCAGGCCGGTTTCGGGGCCACGCAGAAGTTCCGCTTCGCAAGGCAGGCCGGCTTCGTCCCAGAGGCGGACGATGTCGTCGCCGGCCGATTGCGCCAGCGTCGTCATCACGGCCTTGCGCTCGGCCCGCTCTCGCGCTTCCCGTCCTCGCATGGCCGTACTCCTCGTTTGCGTGAATTTGTCTATTGATATAGACAACTATACAAATTATACTCGTTATCTAGCGCGTGTCCATGACGGGCACGTGACACGGGCCAAAAGATCGGCGCAAAGAATTGGGGCGGGAGATGATCGGACAAGCCAACCGCATCGAGCGGCGCAGCGGTGTCGCGCTGTGGCGACAGATCGCCGACCAGATCCTGCATTCGATCGCCGCCGGCGATTTTCCCGAGAATGCCGCGCTGCCGCCGGAGATCGCGTTGGCCGGACGCTATGGCGTCAACCGCCACACGGTGCGTAGCGCTATCGCAGCGCTGGTGCAGGAGGGTGTGCTCAGGGCGGAGCAGGGGCGCGGCACCTTCGTGCTGTCGCGCAACCGGCTGTCTTATCCGATCGGCGCCCGCACCCGCTTTTCCGAGGGATTGCAAGGACAGGCGTCCGAGCGGCATATCACCTTGCTCGCGTCATCGATCGAGCCGGCCGACCGTCGTGTCGCAGAGGGCTTAGGCCTTGCGACGGGGGCCGATGTGATACGCCTGGAAACGCGCGGCGAAGCCGATGGAATGCCGGTGTCCCGCGCGGCCGGCTGGTTCGATGCCAGGCGCTTTGCCGGCATCGATGCCGCCATGGCGGAAACCGGTTCGATCACCGCATCACTGGCACGTTTCGGCATCGACGACTATCTCAGGCAATCGACCGTGCTGTCGGCGCGCCATGCCGATGCCGCCGACCTTGCGGACCTCGAGCTGCAGCCCGGCGCCATCGTGCTGGTGACGGTCGCCGTCAACGTCACGCCCGACGGTCAGCCGATACAGTTTTCGGAGTCGCGCTTCCCGGCCGAGCGGATCGAGCTCAAATTGTCGGCGCTCTGAGATACGGCAGCCCTGGCATCATCCGACCTGAATGACAGCCTTGATCAGGCCAGACTTCTCATGCGCCCAGCGGGCGAGGTCGTGCGGCGTCTCGCCAAGCGTGGTGCGGTGCGTCACAAGCTTTGCCAGCGGCAGCGCGCCGTTGCGGATCGAGGCGGCGACATGGTCGAAATCGGCACGCAGGGCGTTGCGGCTGCCGATCAGCATCATCTCGCGCTTGTGGAATTCGGGATCGGAAAAGGCGATGTCGTCCTTGACGACGCTGACCAGGACCAGCGCTCCGCCATGCGCGACATGAGCGAAGGCCGACTGCACCGACCGGGTGTTGCCGGTGGCATCGAAAACCACGTCGAAGCCGTTGCCGCCGGTTGCTTCCCGCACCAGGTCGGCAGCGGTGCCTCGCGAGCCGTCGAGCGTCGCGAAGCCGAGTTCGCTTTCGGCAAAGCCAAGCCGTTCAGCGCTCATGTCGAGCAGCGTCACATCGAGCCCGGCGATGCGGGCGAACAGCGCCGTGCCGAGCCCGATCGGGCCTGCGCCGATGACCAGCGTGCGCGCACGTGGATCAGCCAGCGAGCGCCGCACGGCATGGGCGCCGATCGCCAGGAATTCGACGGCGGCGGCATCGGCCAGCGACAGGCCGTTTGCCGGATAAAGATTTTGCGCCGCCACCAGGATCTGCTCGCACATGGCGCCGTCGCGGTGGACGCCGAGCACCTCGATCCTGACGCAGCAATTCGGCTTGCCTTGCCGGCAGGCGTTGCATTTGCCGCAGGCGAGATAGGGATTGACGATCACCGCTTCGCCGACGGCGAGATCGACGTCCACGCCAACCTCGATCACGGTGCCGGAAACCTCGTGGCCCATGATGCGGGGATAGGCGAGGAACGGGTGCTTGCCTTCGAAGATGTGATAGTCGGTGCCGCAGATGCCGACATGGCTGACGGCGACCAGCGCCCAGCCGGCGGGGGGCGCGCCAGGCGCCGGACGATCTTCGAGGACAAGTTCGCCGGGCGAGCGGCAGACGACGGCTTTCATGCTTCAATCCAGTCGGTTCATGGGACTGCCGGCCCTGCTGTGGCGAGGCCGGCGATTGTTGGGAGGCGGTCTATTTGCCGCGGCGGCGCAGCCCGTCGAAATAGACGATGACGATGATCAGCACGCCGGTGATGATGCGCTGCCAGAAGGCGTTGACGTTGAGCAGATTGGCGCCGTTGTTGATGGTGGCAAGGATGAAGGCGCCGAGCAGCGGTCCGTGCACGGAGCCGACAGCGCCGAACAGCGAGGTGCCGCCGATCACCGAGGAGGCGATCGCCTGCAATTCCCAGCCCTCGGCCTGCGTCGGATTGCCGATGCCGATGCGCGAGGCAAGCAGCACGCCGACGAAGGCCGCGCACAGGCCCGACAGCGTGTAGGCCATGTAGATGGTGCGCTGGACGTTGACGCCTGACAGGCGCGACGCCTCGGCGTTGGAGCCGACCGAGAACAGATAGCGGCCCCAGCGGCTGTGGTGCAGGAAGATGTAGGCTGGGATGCCGACCAGGATCACCATCCAGAACAGATTGGGGACGCCGGCGAAGGAACTGCGCGAGAACGTCTGGAAGGCGTCGTTGTTGATCGAGATCGAGTTGCCATTGGTCATCAACAGACCGATCCCGCGCAGCGAGGTCAGCGTTGCCAGGGTGATGATGAAGGGCGGCAGGCCCATCTTGACGATGCCGAAGCCATGGAACATGCCGATGGCGACGCCGACCAGCAAGGTGATCAGGATGGCGAGGAAAACCGGTGTCCCGGCGTTGATCAGCATCGCGACGATGACAGTGGCGAAGCCGACCACGGCGCCGACGGAAAGATCGATGCCGCCGGTGATGATGACGAAGGTCTGGCCGACCGCCAGGATGGCGATCATCGACCCTTGCCGCAACAGGTTCGAGATGTTGTTGGCCGAGGCGAAGCTCGGCGTCGCCACCGACAGGATGATCCATAAAAGAACCAGCAGCGCCAGCAGTGTCAGCCCGAACAGGGCGTTGTAGTTGCGTTTCGGCCTTTCGGCAGCGATCGCCTCGGTGCTCATATCCGTCCTCCCGGTTTTTCTTGTTTCTCGGCCAGCGCCTGGGTGAGGATCTCCTCGTGGTCAGCGGTACGAAAGCCGTGCGTGGCCACCAGCTTGCCGCGCCGGAACACGTGCAGCGTGTCGGCGAGTTCATAAACCTCGGGCAGGTAGGACGAGATCAGGATGATGCCGGCTCCCTTGGACAACAGCGCGCCGAACAGGCGGTAGATCTCGGCCTTGGTGCCGACGTCGACGCCGACAGTCGGCTCGTCGAAGATGAATAGCTTGGCGCCATGGGCGAGCCATTTGCCGATGACGATCTTCTGCTGGTTACCGCCGGACAGGCTGGAGGCCAGCGCGCCGCGCGTCGGCGTCTTGATGCGCAGGTCGGCGATCTGGCGATCGGCTTGCGCCTTTTCCTGCGCGCGGGAGATCAGCAGATTGCTGGAGATGCGCTTGTAGATCGGCAGATTGAGGTTGAGTCCGACCGGCAGGTTGAGGCAGAGGCCCTGGTCGCGGCGGCTTTCCGGGGCCAGCGCCATGCCGAGCCTGATCGCGTCATGTTCGGAATTGACCTTGACCTCTTTGCCCTCCCAGAGGATCTGGCCGGCCGATTTGCGGTGCCGGCCATAGAGCGTGGTGACGAACTCGCTGCGCCCGGCGCCGATCAGGCCGTAGAGGCCGACGATCTCGCCGGCGCGGACGGACATCGAGACATTTTCGAAACCCTTGCCGGACAGGTTCCTGGTTTCGACGATGGTCGCGCCGGGGGTGAAATGCTCCTTGTGGTAGACCTGCTCGATCGAGCGGTTGATCATCATCTTGACCAGCTCGGCGTCATTGGTCTCGGCAATGTTCCTGGTGCCGACCAGCGTGCCGTCGCGCAGCACCGAGACGCGGTCGGCGAGCTCGAACACTTCTTCCATGCGATGGCTGATGTAGATGATGGTGACGCCTTCGCCCTTCAGCCGGCGGATCAGCGTGAACAGCTGGTCGGCCTCCTTGCGGGTAAGATAGGCGGTCGGCTCGTCGAAGATCAGGAATTTAGTGCCGCGCACTGTGGCGCGGGCGGCGGCGATCAACTGCTGCTGGCCGATGGTCAGGTCACCCAGCATGACATGCGCCGGCAGGTCGAAGCCGAGATCGTCGATGATCTTCTGCGCCTGCCTGACCATCGCCCGCTGCTGCAGGATGCCGAAGCGGGAATCCTCCTCGCCGAGGAACATGTTGGCGGCGACGGTGAGATGGCGGCACAGGACGACTTCCTGATGCACGGCATTGATGCCGAGCGCCATCGCCTCATGCGGCGTTGCCAATGCGGCAGGCTTGCCCTCCCAGATGACGTCGCCGGAGGTGCGCGGCATGACGCCGGTCAGAAGCTTGATCAGGGTGGATTTGCCGGCGCCGTTCTCGCCGACGATGGCGTGGATCTCGCCGGCCTTGAAGGCGAGATCGACCGGCTTCAGCGCATGGGTGCCGGGATAGCGCTTTTCCAGCCCGCGGAGTTCGAGGATGGTCCTGCCCGGTTCCAGCGTTGGGGCCGGATGGAGTTCCTGCGCCGTCGACATCATGACAATCCTCCCAGATTGGCCCCCAAAGATTGGCCTCGCGATTGGCACGAGTGGGATGTTTCCGGGGCGAAAAGGCCCCGGAAACAGTTCACCTGAGGCTATGCTCAGTCGAGCTTCGGGTTGAGCAGCGCGTCGATCTTCGGATCCTTCATGTTGGCCTTGGTGACCAAATTGGCGCCCGTGTCGACATTGGCCTCGACCTTCTCGCCCTTCGAGGCGGCGAGCGCCGTCTTGATGCCGTCATAGCCCATCCGGTACGGATCCTGGACGACGAGAGCCGAAATGACGCCGTCGTTGAGGAACTTGATCAGCTTCTCGTCGCTGTCGAAACCGACCAGCCCGACCTTGCCGGCAAGACTGTTCTCGGCGATCGCCTGGCCGACGCCCTGCGCCATGATCAGGTTGGAGGCGAAGATGCCCTTGAGGTTGGGGTTGGCGGTGATCAGGTCGGTGGCGATGTTGAGGCCGGTGGTGGCCTGGCCGTCGGCGTATTTGTCGGCGACCAGCTTGAGGCCCGGATATTTGGCAGCGAGCTGTTCCTTAAAACCCTGGGCGCGCTGTTCGAGCGAGCCGGCGCCCGGAAGAGCGGTGATCAGGGCGACGTCGCCCTCGACCTTGCCGCCATTGGCTTCGCCGATGGCTGCGGCAAGGCCGTCAGCGGCAACGCGGCCGCCCTGGATGTTGTCGGTGGTCAGGAACGAGGTGAAGGCCTTGGAGTCGGCGCCAGAGTCGATGCCGATGATCTTGACCTTGGTGGCGGCCTCGTCGATCGGCTTGCCGAGCGCCTTGGCTTCGGTCGGCGCAATGACGACGGCCGCCGGGTTGCCGGCGACGGCATTTTCAAGGATCGAGATCTGGCCGTTGACGTCGGTCTCGGCCTGGGCGCCGAGCTCCGGCACGTTGACGCCGAGGTCCTTGCCGGCCTTGCGGGCTCCCGCCAGAACGATCTGCCAGTAGAAGGACGTGGTGTCCTTGACGATGATCGGAATGGTCGCGTCGGCCGCGGATGCCGGGGCCGAGTGCATCACGCCGGCAAGCATCGAGGCGGCTGCGAGTGCCACGAAGGCGCGGCGATTGAGAATGCTGGTCACGAATTTCATTAGGAGTCCTCCCTAAGTCGCCCGGTGAATGTTACGGAAGCTCCATTCGGATGGCGCGGCCCAAACGGAACTTTATCAATAAAAAACATTTACCGCATTTTGATAGTGCATCACCTCGGTCGGCGCAAGCGATGTTTGATGGCCGCTCGAATGGCTGGGCGGGAAAGCTTGCTCCCTCGGAACTCCGCTGCCAATCTCCTCCAATATGTCGCATGGAATATTAATTCCATCATACAGTCAATATGGAATGTTCATTCTTTTTCGGGGTGTACGAACTGTGACACCTGGCAATCACGTCAGGTGTTTGCGACCGGCTTAGAGCGTCGCTCCGAGGTGCCACGGCACGAACTCGTTGTCGCCGTAGCCGAACTCTTCGCTCTTGGTCTTGCGGCCCGAAGCCGTCTCGACGATCAGTTCGAAGATCTCGCGGCCCATGCCGGCGATGGTCTTTTCGCCCGAGGCGATGACGCCGCAATTCACGTCCATGTCCTCCTCCATCGTGTGATACATGGTCGAGTTGCTGGCGACCTTGATCGACGGCGTCGGCCGGCAGCCGAAGCAGGAGCCGCGGCCTGTGGTGAAGACGATGACGTTGGCGCCGCCCGCCACCTGGCCGGTGGCCGAGACCGGGTCGTAGCCGGGCGTGTCCATGAACACCAGCCCGTGCCCGGTGACCTTTTCGGCATAGCCGAAGACGCCGTTGAGCGGCGTCTGGCCGCCCTTGGCGACCGCGCCGAGCGACTTTTCCAGGATGGTGGTCAGGCCGCCGCGCTTGTTACCCGGTGAGGGATTGTTGTCGATCGATGCGCCATGCTTGGCGACGTGGTCTTCCCACCATTTCACATAACCGTCGAGCTTGGCGGCGATCTCGGGGGTTGCGGCGCGATAAGCGAGCAGGTGCTCGGCGCCGTAGATCTCCGTCGTCTCGGAGAGGATGCCGACACCGCCGACGCCGGCCAAAATGTCGACCGCGGCACCCAGCGCCGGATTGGCGGTGATGCCGGACATGCCGTCGGAGCCGCCGCATTGCAGGCCGACGACGATCTCGCTGACCGGGATCGGCTCACGCTGAAGCTTGCCGACCTCTTCGGCGATCTCGGCCAGCACGACCAGCGCCTTCTCGACCGATTTGCGCGAGCCGCCGGCTTCCTGGATGTTGAAATGGCGTTTTCCCGCGGCAACGCCCTTCTGGCCGTAGAGGGTGAGCTGGTTGACCTCGCAGCCGAGCCCGACCATCAGCACACCACCAAAATTCGGATGACGGGCATAGCCGGCCAGCGTGCGGTGTAGCACCATCATGCCGTCGCCGGTGGCGCTCATGCCGCAGCCCTGGCCGTGGACGATCGGGACGAAGCCGTCGATGCCAGGATATTGCGGCAGAAGCGTGCGGTTCGCCGCGTCAGCGATGGCGTGGCAGACGGTGGCCGAGCAATTGACGCTGGCAAGAATGCCGATGAAGTTGCGCGTGCCGGCGCGGCCGTCGGCGCGGCGGTAGCCCATGAAGGTGCGGGCGCGGTCGGCCTCGGTCGCATGCACTGCCTCGTTCGGCGGCACTACCGGCAAACGCCCGCTTTCGAAGACCAGATTGTGCGAATGGACATGCTCGCCGGGCGCGATGTTTTGCGTGGCGCGGCCGATCGCCTGGGCGTATTTGACCACGGCCTCGCCGGCCGCAATCGGCTTGATCGCCACTTTGTGGCCCGGCTCGATCACTGCGGCGGCGACGGCGCCGCCCGGCAGCACGGTGCCGATCTCGATGCGGCCATTGGCGACCGCGACATTGTCGGCGGGAGACAGAAGAATGCTGTTTGCGGCGTTCACGGGAGCTTCCTGGGTGTGTTCCTGGGTGCGCGAGCGGATTGACACGCGGCTCTTAACATATAATGTCTTTTATCGTGAAAAAACATTTTTGCGTCAATTGTTTTTTCGCCAGAGCGCGACGCGTCTTTTGGATGCGAGAAGTAGGCTCTACAACCAAAACTAGCGTTGCGCATGATGTTTTCCGAAAAGGTACCGGTTTCATGCGCGAGAAACGCTTCACACTGGCCGCAAACGCCGATGCGCCACGGGGCAGGGGATGTCGAAGAGCAACAACGTTTACAAGGACGCCTATAATCGCGGTCTGAGGCTGCTCGACGAAACCAGGAGCCTGCCTTCGGAGCCGGAGCTGGGTACGCTGCTCGGCGTCAGCCGCACGACGGTCCGCACTATCCTTGCGCGCATGGAAGAAACCGGGCTGATCGATTGGAACAAGCGCAGCAAGACGGTCCTGCGCGAACCGCGACCGGACGATTTCTTCCCCGAGGAAGAAACCGACACGCTGGCCGAGATCATCGAGCGCTCCTTCATGCGGCGGCTGCTTGCCAGCGGTGCCGAAGCCGGCATGCAGATCAACGAGCTCGAACTGGCGCGTGAGATCGGCGTCGGCACCACCAGCGTGCGCGAATTCCTGATCCGCTTCTCGCGCTTTGGGCTGATCGAGAAGCGCCGCAACAGTCACTGGGTGCTGAAAGGCTTTACCCGCGCCTTCGCGCTGGAGTTGACCGAAATCCGCGAGATGTTCGAACTGCGCTCGGCCGCAGCCTTTGCCGCTCTGCCCGAGGACAGCCCGGTGTGGGCCGACCTCGACCACCTGGAAGACGAGCATCACCGGCTGGAGCGCGAGATCGCCGTGCGCTTCAACGAATTCTCCGAGCTTGACGAGCGCTTTCACCGGCTGATCCATCGGGCGTCGCACAACCGCTTCATCGTCGATTTCTACGACGTCATCGCCATGATCTTCCACTACCACTACCAGTGGAACAAGGCGCAGGAGCGCGAGCGCAACGAAGTCGCGGTCCAGGAGCATCTCGCCTATATCGCCGCGCTCAAATCGCGCGATCTCGCCAAGGTCGACGCCGCCTGCCGCAAGCACCTGAAATCGGCCCGCCACACGCTGCTGACGTCCATTCCCGAGGGCAGGCAGCCGCAACGCGCGTGATTGTGTTGCGTTGCCGCAGCAGCGTTTTGGCGATTTTCCGGCCGCCGGCTCCGTGCTAGAGAGCTGACGTTGCTGCGTGAAGAGGCTGGTTCTTGACCATACGCCGGAGACGATGGAGCATGCCGGTCGCGTTCGCCGCGGCGTGGCTTTTCATGTTCCAGTCGATGTTCGGCGCGTTTGCTTCCGGCGGCGCGCCGAACGCCTCGCAATTCGATGCTTTCGGCAACACGATCTGCACCCATGACGGTGCGACGCAACTCCCCGCCGGCGATCCGCATCAGCAGCACATGCCGGGTTGCTGCATGCTTGGCTGCAACCTCGTTTCGGCGGTCTACGCGCCACCCGATGCCGCGGGGAGCCTGGCTCGCAGCCTTTCCGTCGAAACCATCGCCTTTTTCCTGCCGGCCTTCCGGCATCGCGATTTCGCCCGCGCCCGCACTCCGTCCAATCCGCGCGCACCACCGGCGACGGCCTGATCCGTTCTGGTTCGCGCCGCGCAACGCTTTGCCGGCGCGTTTATCGACATCGTTCGCGACCGGCCATCGGCGCGATCCCCTAAAGTCCACGGAGCAATCATGTCTCACTCTTTTCGCGCTGCCGCATCCAGCCGCAGGCGCTTCTCACTGGGTCGTTTCGAGCAGCGTCTCGGCGTCGCCCTTTGCGTTCTTGCCCTCCTGTTCGCCAGCGCCCAGACGGTGTTGGCACACGAGTTCAAGCTTGGCGATCTCGAGATCGGGCACCCCTGGTCGCGCGCCACGCCAGCCGGCGCCAAGGTGGCCGGCGGCTACTTCACCATCACCAACACAGGCAGTGCGGCGGATCGCCTGCTGTCGATCACCTCCGACATTTCGGCCAAGGCCGAACTGCACGAGATGGGCGTCAGCAATGGCGTCATGACCATGCGGCCGGTCATCGGCGGCCTCGAAATCCCGGCTGGCGGCAAGGTCGCGCTGGCGCCTAACGGCTATCATTTGATGTTCATGGATTTGAAGCGGCAGCCCAAGGAGGGCGAAACGTTCTCCGCCACGCTGACCTTCGAGGAAGCCGGGCCCGTGCAGATTGAATTCGCCGTGCAAGGCATCGGCAGCGCGGCGCCCCAGGACGACGACTGACTTGGCCGCTTCGAGAGGTAGCCTCATGAAGAAATCTCTTTTGCCCGGCTGCGTGCTTCTTGTCCTCGGGACCAGCGCGGCCTTTGCCCACATCACGCTCGAAACGCCGGAGGCGGCGGTGGGCTCGACCTACAAGGCGGTTCTTCGGGTGCCGCATGGCTGCGAGGGCAAGGCGACGACCGCGCTGCGCGTGCAGATCCCGGAAGGGGTGCTCTCGGTCAAACCGATGCCGAAGCCGGGTTGGACACTGCAGGTCAAGAACGGCAAATACGAAAAGTCCTACCAGCTCTACGGCCAGGCAGTGACCAGCGGCGTCAAGGAGATCGACTGGAGCGCCGGCAGCCTGCCGGACGAGTTCTACGACGAATTCGTCTTTCGCGCGACGCTGGCGTCCGACCTGCTGGCAGGCCAGACGCTGCATTTCCCGGTGGTGCAGGAATGTGACGGGGTTGCCGATCGCTGGATCGAAATTCCGGCGGCCGGGCAGGCTGAGGACGCGCTGGAATTTCCGGCGCCCGGCCTCAAGCTGCTGCCGAAGAAGTGATCTTTACGCGGCGCGCTCTATCCGAAAGAGCGCGCCGCTGTCTTTGTGGCGGTGACATGAGTGCGGCATCCATCGTGCGAACGGCCTGCACAACCGGCCGGCTTGCCATCGGCCTGCTGGCCGCGATTGTGCTGCTTGCCACCATTGCCGCGCCAAACGCAGCCTTCGCCCATGCGGCGCTGATCAAGGCCGAGCCGGCTGACGGTGCGGTGCTGGCGCAGAGCCCGTCGCAGATGTCGCTGACCTTCAGCGAGCCGGTTTCGCCGCTGGTGCTGACGCTGGTGCGGCCCGACGGCACGTCGGTTCCGCTGACGTCCTTTCGGCTCAGCGGCCAGACCGTCGAGATCGACAATCCGCAGGCGCTGACGTCGGGCACGCATGTGCTGAGCTGGCGGGTGATTTCCGCCGACGGGCATCCGGTCGGCGGCTCGGTGCTGTTCTCGGTCGGTGCACCGAGTGCTGCGCCGGCCCCTTCCGAAGCTGTCGACCGGGCGCTTCGAACGGCGATCTGGATCGGCAAGGTTTTTCTATACATCGGCCTGTTTTTCGGTGTCGGCGGTGCCTTTGCGCTAGGCTGGCTGGCGCAAGGCGGCCGATCCGGCCAGAACATGATCGTCGCCGCGATCCTGTGCGGGCTGGCCGCCGCACTTTTGTCGCTCGGTTTCCAGGGGCTGGATGCACTCGGCGCGCCGCTTGCCCGGCTGGCGCAGCCGGTCATCTGGCAGACCGGG
Organism: Mesorhizobium sp. M1365; assembly: GCF_040317865.1. Taxonomy (NCBI): domain Bacteria; kingdom Pseudomonadati; phylum Pseudomonadota; class Alphaproteobacteria; order Hyphomicrobiales; family Phyllobacteriaceae; genus Mesorhizobium; species Mesorhizobium sp. M1365. The sequence goes on along the minus strand of NZ_JAMYLG010000045.1, from coordinate 3,781 downwards.
CTTGGCACCAGCTTCGGCTGGACGGTGCTGATCGCGCTGATGGCGCTCGGCCTGAGCCTATTATCGCTGGTCGTGCCGCCCGCCGACGCAAAGCCGCTGGCCTTGGCCGGACTGGTTGGCGTTGGCGCAGCACTTGCCGCCAGCGGGCATGCCAGTGCCGCCGAGCCGCAATGGCTGACCCGGCCGATGGTGTTTCTGCACGCCACTGGTATCGCGATTTGGTCCGGGGCGCTGGCGCCGCTCGGTCTTGCCTTGAAACGGCAGCCGGACAAAGCCGGGCCGTTGCTGCGCCGGTTTTCACGAGCGATCCTGTTCGTCGTGGCGGTGCTTGCGGCAGCCGGCATCGTGCTCGCCGTCATCCAGGTGCAAACGCCGTCGGCGCTGGTCCACACTGCCTATGGCCGGCTGCTGCTGATCAAGCTGGTGCTGCTCGTCTTTCTGTTCACGCTCGCTGCCGTCAACCGCTTCAAGCTTACGGTCCCCGCCGAGGCGGGAAAGACGGAAGTCCAGCGGCGACTGGCCCGCTCGATCGGCATCGAGGTGCTGATCGTGGTCGCGATCTTCGGCATCGCCGCCGGTTGGCGCTTCACGCCGCCGCCGCGCGCGCTGGCGATCGCCGCGGCACAGCCGGCATCGGTGCATATCCACACGCTCCAAGCGATGGCCGATCTCAGTATTGCGCCCGGGCACACCGGACCTATTGCCGCTTCGATCTTCATCATGACCGGCGATTTCGGCCCGCTCGACGCCAAGCAGGTAACGCTGGTCCTGTCAAAGCCCGATTCCGGCATCGAGCCCATCAAACGCCCGGCGACGAATCCCGGCGACGGCACCTGGCGCGTCGACGATCTCGTCATTCCGGTCGCCGGCCGGTGGACGGCGCGGCTCGATATCCTGGTCTCGGATTTCGAGATGGTGAAGATAGGGGCGCCGATCGACATCAGGCCGTGACGAGAGCGCTGGTCCACGCAAGACAATTCGGCGAGGCGGTTGACGCGGCCGCGAACCCCCGTCAATCATCGCCATCAAGAATGGGCGTCCAACCCAATCGCGGGCTCAAACCAACAAGATCCGAAAGCAGGGAAGAAACGATGGAAAAAGCCGAAATAGGCCTGATCGGCCTTGGCACGATGGGCTCCAACCTGGCGCTCAATATCGCCGAGAAGGGGCACCGCATCGCCGTCTTCAATCGCACCGCGGCGCGCACCGATGCCTTTGTCGAAAATGCCGGCGCGCTTCGGGATAGGGTGGTGCCCTGCTACAGCCTCGAAGAACTGGCCGCCGCGATCCGGCCGCCGCGGCCGATCATCATCATGGTGCTGGCCGGCAAGCCGGTCGACGAGCAGATCGCGGCATTGCGCGGCGTGCTGTCGGCCAACGACATCGTCATCGACGCCGGCAATGCCAATTTCCGCGATACGATGCGGCGCTTCTCCGAGCTTACCGATTCGGGCCTGACCTTCATCGGCATGGGCGTGTCCGGCGGCGAGGAGGGAGCACGCCACGGTCCCTCTATAATGGTCGGCGGCACCGAAGAGTCCTGGAAGCGCGTCGAAAAGGTGCTGACCGCGATCTCGGCCAAGTTCAAGGGCGAGCCTTGCGCGGCGTGGCTTGGCACCGACGGCGCCGGCCATTTCGTCAAGACCATCCACAACGGCATCGAATATGCCGACATGCAGATGATCGCCGAGATCTACGGCATATTGCGCGACGGGCTCGGCATGGGGCCGAAAGAGATCGCTGAGGTGTTTTCTCAGTGGAACACGGGCAGGCTCAATTCGTACCTGATCGAGATCACCGCCAAGGTGCTGGCCGCCGACGATCCCAAGACCGGCAAACCGGTGGTCGACATCATCCTCGACCGCGCCGGCCAGAAAGGCACCGGCAAATGGTCGGTGATCGAGGCGCAGCAGCTAGGCATCCCGGCCACCGCAATCGAAGCGGCTGTGGCGGCGCGCGTGCTGTCGTCGATCAAGGACGAGCGGCTTGCCGCCGAAAAGGTCTATGGCGGCGGCGTGAGCAAGATTTCCGGAGACAGGGACGCCCTGCTCGCCGATCTCGAGCTGGCGCTGTTTGCCGGCAAGATCGCCGCCTACGCGCAAGGCTTCGCGGTAATGAGCGGCGCGTCGAAGGAATTCAACTGGAACCTGCCGATGCCGGTCATCGCCAAGATCTGGCGGGCCGGCTGCATCATCCGCTCGCAATTGCTGGATACGATGGCGGAGGCCTTCGGCGGCGGCGGCGCAGCCACCAACCTGTTGATGGCGCCGGCTTTCGTCTCATTGATGCAGGAGGCGCATCCGTCGCTTCGGCGTGTCGTCGCAAGGGCGGCCGAAGCCGGCTCGCCGGTGCCGGCCCTGTCATCTGCACTTGCCTATTTCGACAGTTACCGGCAGGGCCGCGGCACTTCGAACCTGATCCAGGCGCAGCGCGATTTCTTCGGCGCGCACGGCTTCGAGCGCATCGACGGGCAGGGTTCGTTCCATGGTCCCTGGGGGAGTGGGGCGGCGGGTTAGCGCCGCGACTTGGACCTAGAGTTCAATTTTGCGGTCGTCAGAAGGCAGATATCTCCAGCCACCAACTGGGTGTCGGTTCGCGCCAGGAACCTGCTATGCCGGTAGAGACGATTGACGGTCTCATCGGTATCGGCGGTGCCGCGAATCTGTGGTAAGCCGCCGCTCAACCAACCAAAGGACGACACCTGTGAGCGAACCGACCGTGGCCCAGGCGACCGAAAGTATCTATGCCTCGCTGCGGGCGGATAATGCCGACATCGACGCACATATCGCGACGCTTAAAGCGGCGCTGACACGAGAAGGGATAAAACAGGCGGTGTTCGATCCTACCAAGTTGGCGCAGAACAACCGCTCGGGGCGCAAGTTGATGCAGGCCTATTTTCGCCAGCGCGGCGTGAGCGTGAGGTTTTCGGACTAGTAGAGCCGCGCGGGTGATCTCAAGCGCGCCGTTGGGAGTTCTCGGGCCGGTCCGGCGGTTCGCCATCTGGACGTCGGGACTGCGCCTCATGCACGAACCCGCTTCGCGGGAGGGGCGCCTCGTTCTGAGATGGCGCGACTGCCATTTTGACTTGAGCGGGTAGAGGCGTCGATCTGACCATGGAGTTCCCTTCAACGAGAGGAACTCGCCATGGCTACCCTGTCGACCGATGCACCAATCTCTCCGCTTCGCCAGCGCATGCAGCACGACATGCTCATGCGTGGCCTGGGCTCCCATACCCAGCAGGACTACGTTCGTCACGTCCGGCGCTTCGCTGTGTTCCTTGGCCGCTCGCCCGACACTGCGACGGCTGAGGACATCCGTCGATTCCAGCTGCATCGGCATGAGAGCGGCGTCGGCTCTGCGACGATCAATGGCGCGGTCTCGGCACTGCGGTTCCTGTTCCTGGTGACGCTGAAGCGGCGGGATCTGGCACGTGTGCTGGTGATCATGCGCCATCCACGCAAGCTGCCGGACGTGCTGAGCGTGGAGGAAGCGGCGCGGCTGCTCGAAGCAGCACCTGGCATCAAGTACAAGGCCGCGCTCGGTGTCGCTATGGCGCGGGTCTGCGCGTATCGGAGGTCGCGCACCTCAAGGTCGATGATATCGACAGCACACGCATGCTGATCCGCGTCGAACAAGGCAAGGGACGCAGGGACCGCAACGCCATGCTCTCGCCGCAACTTTTGGAACTGCTGCGGCTGTGGTGGCGCGAAGGCAGGCGTCGCGGGGTGATGCTTCCGCATGGCTGGCTGTTCCCGGGGCGCAGTTGCACCGATCCGATCTC